>NZ_HG779596.1:0-17977 GCF_000582705.2 Microbacterium sp. C448 | reverse complement strand
CCGCAGGTCTTCTGGTTCTGGGGCGGCGTCGACCCTGCCGTTTTCGCGAAGGCCCAGGCCGAGGGCACGATCGACCGCGACATCCCGACCAACCACTCGCCGTTCTTCGCCCCGCTTCTGCAGCCGACGCTCCGCAACGGCGTGCAGACTCTCACGGTCGCGGCGCGCGAGTTTCTGGACTGAGAGGGACGGCTCGGCGCCCGGCGGCTGCTTGACACCCCTTCATCCCGGATCGCCGCATTCGCTTGCACGCAACCCACCGCAGGCGTAGTGTCGCCGCTCGTGGCTAACGACAGTCGCGGCGAGGGTGCGAGCTCTCCAGCCGTCAAGCGCTGGATTCTCGGCGAACCTCTCCATACCGAACAGCTCGACGGGCAGCTGCTTCCGAAGCGACGCGCGTTGCCGATCTTCGCGTCCGACGCCCTGTCGTCCGTGGCCTACGCTCCCCAGGAACTTCTGATGATCCTGCTGACCGGCGGGCTCGCGTTCCTCGCCTTCAGCCCGGCCGTCGCGGCAGCGGTCGTGGTGCTGCTGATCGTGGTCGTCGTCAGCTACCGGCAGCTCATCAAGGCGTACCCGTCGGGCGGCGGCGACTACGAGGTCGCGTCGAAGAACCTGGGCGAACCCGCCGCGGTGGTCGTGGCATCCGCTCTCCTCGTCGACTACGTCTTGACGGTCGCCGTGTCGATCGCTTCCGGTGTCGACAACATCATCTCGGCCATCCCGGAGCTCAACCCGTGGCGGATCGAGTTCGCTGTCGGCTTCGTCGTGCTGATCATGGCCGTGAACCTGCGCGGGGTGCGCGAATCGAGCAAAGCGTTCGCGATCCCGACCTATGTCTTCATCGCTTCGGTTGCGGTCATGATCGTCGTCGGCCTTGCCCGCGTCGCGCTCGGCGACCCTCCCATCGCGTCGAGCGCCGAGTTCGCGGTGCAGGCCGAGGATCTCTCGCAGGCCGCCGTGATTCTGCTGGTGCTGCGCGCGTTTTCGAGCGGATGCTCGGCCCTCACGGGCGTCGAGGCCGTCTCGAACGGCGTTCCCGCCTTCCGGCAGCCGAAGGTGAAGAACGCACAGGCGACCCTCACGCTCATGGGTGGCATCGCCATCCTGCTGTTCGCAGGTCTGACGGCGCTCGCCCTCTTCGCGGGTGTGCACTACGCCGAGAACCCCTGCAACCTGATCGGCTTCGACTGCACGACCCCCCAGCCGAGCCTCATGGCCCAGGTCGCGAGCGCGACATTCGGGATGGGAAGCATCCCGTTCTTCATCATCCAGGCCGCCACGGCGTGCGTTCTGCTGCTCGCCGCCAACACCGCGTTCAACGGCTTCCCGCTGCTCGGAGCCGTGCTCGCCCGCGACGGTTACGCCCCCAAGTCGCTCAACACGCGCGGCGACCGGCTGGTCTTCTCGAACGGGATGATCGCGCTCGGTCTGGCCGCGATTGTCATCCTCGTGATCTACCAGGCGAGCCTCACGAGCCTGATCCAGCTGTACATCATCGGCGTTTTCGTGTCGTTCTCGCTCGGACAGATCGGCATGATCCGGCACTGGCGCCGGGCGATCCGCACGGGTGCGACGGGTGCTGACCTCCGCGCTGCACGCATCGGTCTCGCGATCAACGGCGCCGGCGCGGCGCTGACCGTCTTCGTGCTGGTGATCGTCACGATCACCAAGTTCACGCACGGCGCGTGGATCGTCTTCCTGCTCATCCCGATCCTCGCGACCCTCATGATCGGCGTGAACCGCTACTACCGCGATGTCGAGCACGAGATCGAGATCGACGACACGACCCACTTCGGCTCACAGGGAGACGTGGCGATCGTGCTGGTCGGGCGCCTGCAGAAGCCGGTCGTCAAAGCGATCGATTACGCGCTTGCTGCCAAGCACGACAAGACCATGGCCGTGCACGTCTCGGTCGATCCCGAATCGACCGACCATCTGCAGGCCGAGTGGCAAGAACACCGGATGCCGGTGCCGCTCGTCATCGTCGACTCGCCGTATCGCACCTTCGCGCATCCCGTCCGCGAGTTCATCCAGGCCTATCGCAAGAAGAACGGGTCCGCGGTCATCACCGTGTATCTGCCGCAGTACATCGTCGGGCACTGGTGGGAGAGCTTCCTGCACAACCGGCGTGCGAGCCGGATCGCGCACGACCTGATGCTCGTGCACGGCGTCACCATCACGCTCGTGCCGTGGCTGCTGGATTCGACCGAGATCGTCTACGGTCGCCGCTCGCGCCCGCTGCCGGGCGGGGACCGATCCGGCCTGCCCCCCGAGACAACCTCGAGCCGGATGCCGCGGCGTAGCCTGGAGGAGTGAATCCCCTCGCTGTGCCCCGTGATGCGGCGTCGTTCGACGTGGCGTCTTTCGACGTGGAATCGATCCGCACCGACTTCCCGATCCTCGGCGAACAGGTGAACGGCTCACCCCTGGTGTACCTGGATTCTGCGGCCACGAGTCAGAAGCCGCGCGCCGTGCTGGATGCCGAGGCATCCTTTCTCTCGCGCAGCAACGCGGCCGTGCATCGCGGCGCGCACACGCTGGCGGCCGACGCGACCGAAGCATTCGAGGATGCGCGGGCCACCGTTGCCACCTTCGTCGGAACCCAGCCCGACAACATCGTGTGGACCTCCGGCGCTACGGCGGGCATCAACCTCATCGCATACTCGATCGGGAATGCATCCCTCGGACGCGGCGGCGAGGCGGCGCAACGCTTTGCCCTGGATCCCGGTGACGAGATCGTCGTGACCGAGTCCGAGCATCACGCCAACCTGATTCCCTGGCAGGAGCTTGCCGCGCGCACGGGCGCGGTGCTGCGTCATATTCCCGTTCTGGATGACGGACGGCTCGACCTCGAGGCCGCCGCCGGGATCCTCGGGCCGCGCACACGGATCATCGCGTTCCCGCATGTGTCGAACGTGCTGGGCATCGTGAACCCCGTCGACGAACTCGTCTCACTGGCCCGTTCGGTCGGTGCCCTGACGGTGCTCGACGCCTGCCAGTCCGCCCCGCACCTCGCCCTCGATCTGCCGGGGCTCGGCGTCGACCTGGCGGTGTTCTCGGGCCACAAGGTCTTCGCGCCCTATGGCGTCGGCGCGCTGTACGGGCGCTCGGAGGTGCTCGAGGCCCTGCCACCGTTCCTCACCGGCGGTTCGATGATCACGACCGTGACCCTCGAAGCGGCCGAGTACCTCCCGCCGCCGCAGCGCTTCGAGGCGGGGACACAACCCGTGTCCCAGGCAATCGGCCTCGCGGCAGCGGTGCGGTACCTCGGCGCGCTCGGGCACGATGCGATCGCAGTGCGCGAGGCATCCCTCGAACGTCGCCTGGTTGCGGGGCTGCGAGAGGTCGCGGGGGTCCGCATCCTCGGTGACGCCGCTGGGGTCGACCGGGTCGCCCTCGCCTCATTCGACGTCGACGGCGTGCACGCGCACGATGTGGGGCAGTTCCTCGACGCACGCGGTGTCGCCGTGCGCGTCGGACACCATTGCGCCCAGCCACTGCACCGCCGATTCGGGCTAACCGCCACCGTCCGGGCGAGCGCGGCTTTCTACAACACGGAGGACGAGATCGACACCTTCCTGGACGCCCTGTCGGGCGTGCGCCCATTCTTCGGAGCATCGGCATGAGCGGTCTCGAGTCGCTGTACCAAGAGTTGATCCTGGATCACTCGAAGCATCCGCATGGCACGCCGCTCGCACCCGACGAGGGCGCGAGTGCAGCGTCGTACCAACGGAACCCGATCTGCGGGGACGAACTAACGTTGCGGGTGCGCCTCGACGACGCGGGCGCGATCCGCGATGCGACGTGGGAGGGCGCGGGCTGCTCGATCTCGCAGGCTTCGGCCTCGATGCTGTCGGACTTGGTCGAAGGGATGCCCGGGGCCGAAGCATCCGTTCTCGTCGACGGATTCCGCGAGGCCATGCGCTCGCGCGGCAAGCTCGAGCTCGACGTCGAGGAGTACGGCGACGCGGCCGCTCTGTCGGGCGTCTCGAAGTACACCGCGCGTGTCAAGTGCGCGATGCTCGCGTGGGTTGCCCTCGAGGACGCACTGGCCCGGGCATAACGTCGCCTCCTCCCCAGCGCGGGGACGGACCGAGTTGTCCACCGACGCCACCGACCGCGCGGGTCGGGGCGAGACCCGCCGACAGGCTGGGCGTATGCCCACTGGACCCGCTGATACTCCACCGATGCGCGACGACGCCGCTCTCGAAGGCTGGCTGTTCGATCTGCTGATCGGCGCCACACATCCGCAGCTCTGGCTGTTCTTCCTCGACGAGGATGACCGCCCAACAGGCCCCATCATGCCGTGCGATGAGCTTCCGGATTACCCGGACGAACTCACCGCAACCGACGACCTCGGTACCCTGCCCGTGGTCGAACTCTTCGCCCACCGCTTCGCGGACCTCATGCGCGAGTTCAACTTCGCGCAGGTCATCGTCGTGTGGGAACGCTGCGGTGGCGACCAGGTCACCGAACTGGATCGCGCGTGGGCGCGGCTCGGCGACCACCTCGTCCGGCAGGGCGCCCGTGTGCGGGCGCGATTCTTGCTCCACGAAGACGGCATGCGGATCTTCACGCCGGACGACCTGCCCGCCGCGGCGTGAGGTTCGGGATACTGACGCCGCGCTACCCCGCGATCATTCCCTCGAGCCGGGCGTAGCTCGTCTCCATCCCGTCGGTCATGCCCGTCGCAAGGACCATGTCACGGGTCTCCTTGTCGGGGTACTCGATCAACACCGTGATGAGCGTGGCGCCGTCCTCTTCCTGCAGCGACAGGTCATTGAGGGTCGACGGGAAGTCGGTGTCGGTCATGTGCTCGGTCGTCACCGAGCGGCGAGGCGCCTCCATCACGAGCGTCTCACCGTCGAAACCGAACGGCTCTCCCGCCACTCCCGCGTCGGGCGCCCACGCGTAGCGGTAGCGTCCGCCGACACGCGGGTCGACCTCGCACACCGTCATCTGCCACCCGTCCGGGCCAAGGAGCCACTTCTTCATCAGCTCAGGGTCGTGGTGCGCGCGCCACACCAGGTCGCGCGGACCCTCGATCATGCGCGTGATGCTCACGTGGGTGTCGTCGAGCAGCTCGGTCTGCGTACCCTTGCCCTGCGCGTACGCGCGGAGCCCTTCGAGCACCCGGTCGAGCTGGCTCATCGCCATGGTCGAGCCTTCCACCATGCCCATCGCGACCATCTGTTCGAGCGCCTCGTGAGAGGCGAAGTGCGTCGTATTGATTGCCCGCGTTCCCCCCGATGTCTCCTCGAAGGTCAGAACCATGCGCATCGACGGCATATCGGCGTCGATCTCACCGTCCTCACCGACGAAGCTGTCGATCACCTCGAGGCGCTTCGGGGCATCGATCGCGATGAACTCCCACGCGGCTCGGGGTGCGTCACCCTGCGGCCCCGTCATCCGGTACTGCGCGCGCCCGCCGACCTGCAGGTCGAACTCGGTGAACGTCGCGGGCCATCCCGGAGGGCCCCAGAAGAGTTCGAGCTGGCGGGGGTCGGTGAACGCCGTCCAGACGCGTTCGATCGGTGCGGCGAAGTCGGCGACGAGCGTCATCGTCAACGCTTCGGGGTCGGTGGTGACGTCAGTGACGGGCATGTCACTCTCCTTCTGTGGATGGGTCGATGGGTTCGGTCTGGGGTGTTGCGGCGAGCAACAGATCGAGGCGGTCGATCCGTGCGCGCCAGAGTTCTTCGTAGCGCGCCAGCAAGGCGCGGGCCCGGGCGATCATGGTCGGGTCCGCCCGCACCAGACGCTCGCGCCCCTCGGCGCGCTTGATGATGAGGCCGGCCGCCTCGAGAACACCGATGTGCTTCTGGACGGCCGCGAACGACATGTCGTAGTCCTGGGCGAGCGTCGAGATCGACTGCTCGTGCTCGATTGTTCGACGCAGGATGTCTCGGCGCGTCGCCGCGGCGAGCGCCTGAAACACGCGGTCGATCTCGTCATCGCTCAGCTCGCTCGCTTCGCCCTGTGCCAATTGTGCAACCATTTGGTTGTACGTTAGCGCCGTAGCCTGTTCCCGTCAACCCCGTTCGTGTCGGGAACGGGTTTGCGTGACACAACGGCTCTTTACCTGACATACGGCATGAGCTCGATGACACGGAATGTCACTTACTCCGCGAGTCGCGCGTGTCACCCGCCTCTCCGCATATAGACCGGTGCCAGGAGGTCCCGGTGCGTCCAGTCGAAACTGCGAAGCAGATCACGGTGCGGCGTCGCTCGCCGTACACGGAGGCCCACTGGCTGCCCCGCTCAATCGACGACACGGTCCGATCCCCCGTTCGCCAGGACTACGCGATCGTCACACGAGACGTTGGAGAGCGGGACTGGGCGTCGATAAATCCGAGGCGTGTTCGCACATCGAAGGGTGTCCGGCACCGCTTCACCAACTCGATGTACTTCTGGCAGCGGACGCGTAGCCATGTCTGGTGCGAGTCTCAGGAGGAGCGCTGGGAATTGCTATGGCTCGACTTCGGTGCACAGGTGGAGCGCCTTTGGGCGCAGCCGATGGCGATCGCCTTTGGGCACGGTTCGCGCCTAGCGGGATATTCGCACGTTCCCGACTTCCTGGCTCAGTTCACAGACGGTAGCTACGGGCTGTTCGATGTCCGCCCGGAGGAAAGCCTGAAGCACGCGACGCGTCTACAGTTCGACGAAACTGCTAAGACCTGCGAGACGCTCGGCTGGCACTACCGAGTTCTCACCGGTCACGACACGCTTGCGACGCGGAACCTCGACTGTTTGTCTGCATCGCGCCATGAGCGCTGCGCGCCGGTCCCTGAGATCGAAGCGCTGATCCTCGATGCCGCCCGGGGCGGGCGCACTCGACGCGAGTTGTGCGAGATCGCGTCTCCGGAATGCCCACCGCTGGCGGCAGCTTGGGTCGACAACCTCGCGTGGCGCCGTCTTCTCCACCTGGATCTAGGAGCTGTCTTCAACAGCGACACCGTGTTCACGTCGTCGGAGCGCGTTCTGGAAGGGGGGAGATCCAATGCCTGAAGAGCACAAGCTGCGGCTGGGCGACATCGTTGAGATCGACGGGGAGTCGTGGGCGTGGGAAGGAGTGCGTCGGGGTACCGAGGCCAAGTTGCGCCGCGAGGGAACCGCCGACGACTGGATGGTCATCTCGGTTCCCGAGTTACTTGCTCATGCGGGCAGCTCGAAGCGTGATGTGGATCTTCCGCTGCGGATCGCTGGCGGCGATTGGCCAAGTGACGTACTCGACATGGAGAGGCACTTGCTGGAAGCATTTCGGGGTATCCCGATGGCCCCGACTGCAACCGGGCCGCGCCCGCAGTATGACCCTGCCATTACGACACAGGAGCAGCGGATTGCGTCGAAGATCGCGGAGACGGCCGGCACGTCATTGGCCCGCTCGCGGAAGGCGCTGTTCAACTTCTGGAAGGTCTATCAATCGCACGGTGTGGCGGGGCTGGACGCCCGGATGCACAGACGGGGCAAGCGAAGACTTGTGATCGCGAGGGCAGATCCGCGACTGGTCGCCGTCATCGACCGTGCGCTGGACGATCGCAGGGATATGCCGACTACTACTCGACGCCACTGCGCGTTGCTGGTGCGTCGGATGCTGGAGAGCATGTACCCGGGCGACCCGGTCTGCGATATCACTGACACCACGCTGCAGGGTTACATCAATGAGCGAGACGCGGGTCGGTACAGCTTCGATAAGGCCACCACTCGGCGCACGGCCGCGAACAGTCCGGATCGCCAACACTTCTCCGGCAGCGCCTTCCGACTCGGAGCGGTGTGCGAGATCGACTCGACGCTGCTGGATGTGCAGGTGTGGGATGACAGGGGCAACACCTACCGCCCCACTGCGACCGTGCTTTTCGATGTCGCGAGTCGAGTGCCTCTCGCATGGGCGATCCACGCTAACTCGCCGAACGGATTCGATCACTCACTTCTGCTGGCTCGTGCCATCGTGGGGCGCCGTGCGATTCCAGGGTCCGCTGCCGCGGTGCTTTCCGGATCCGCAACTCTTCCCATTGAGCTGATGAAGAGAGTGAATCCGTACCTCGACGACGACTCGTTGGCTGTGCCCTGGATCTTCCCTCACGCGATCACGATCGACGGAGGCGCCGACTTTCGCTCTGCGACGTTTGAGGCTGCGTGTCGCGCGTTCGGCATCACCCTGGTGCTGGCGCCCCCGAACGCCGCTACGGTGAAGCCGCATGTCGAGCGCAACTTCGGAACCACATCGACCAGCTTTGCGACCTGGCTGGCCGGCGCGACTGGCAGTTCGGTCGCGAACAGGGGTAAGCGGGATAACCCGACGCTGACGCTTGACTCGGTGCGGCTTGCGTTCGAGACATGGATCACGACGGTCTACTTGAACACACATCACGGCGGGTTGAAGTCGCCGCTGTTCCCGGGGCGGGAGTGGACTCCCAACCAGATGTACGCAGTACTGTTCGAGGTCGGCCCGGGCGTGCAGTTGCCGTTCCGCGCGGAGGACTTCTTCGCCCTCCTGCCTACAAAACCCCGCGTGATCAGCAGCGAAGGCATCGAGTTCAACAACCGGACCTACGACTCGCCGTTGCTGGCCGAACTGCGCGACCGCTCGTTGACAGGTGCGGCCACCGGCTCAACCCGGGCGCGGAAGTTCGACATCAGTTACGACCCTTACAACTCCAACGCCGTGTGGGTGCGCCACCCAGAGACCGACGAGTGGATCGAGTGCTGGGACACCGCGCTCGACGACAAGGCGGCGTGGATGGTCGCCGAGGCTGCAGTCAAGCTGGTCGAACGATTCGGCTCCGGTGACCCAGGCGAGACCCCGAAGAGGACGGAGCTCCTGGATGTCATGGAGAGGCGGGAGCGCAGCGACAAGCGCGCCCGCAATCGCAACCTTCGCGACAGGGCCACCGGCGCAACGGCGCCCTATATGTCCGATTCCGGCGCGACGGACCCGGAGCCGATCGACCTGGACGGATGGACCGACCCTGCCGATGTCGGTGACATCGACTGGGACTCGCCGGAGTACGACATCGTCACGGTGAAGGAGTTCTGAAGGTGATCGTCCAACCTCTGGTGCTACACCACGCGCGCAAGACCACCCTGCTCGGACTGCGTGAGGCGTTCACCGCTCTTCCGCCCCCGCCTCCCCCGCTGTCGTTCGCCGAGTACTCCACCCTGCCGACGAGAGGGCGGGCTGCGTACGATCAGGCCCGGGACGACTTCCTCCATCTCACGCTGCGTGTGCCAACACCAGAGCAGGACATCGGCGCCCGGATCCTGGCCAAGCTCATCGCCTCAAATCCGCGCCGGAAGAACTCACGCCGCGGTCTGATGATCTCCGCGCCCATGTTCTACGGCAAGACCGAGTTGGCGCTGCTTCTCGCCCGCTCTACTGAACAGTCGCACGCCGCCCGTAATCCTGACTACGTCGACCGCGGGGAGGTCCCGGTGGTGTGGACGGAGATGACCGACCACTCCACCGGCAAGGCACTGCTTGCCCAGATCATCGAGTTCCTCGCACCCACCGTCTCGGTGCCGCTTCACGCGAACACCGACAGACTCCGCAAGATGGCGGTCGACATGCTGCAGACTCATCGCACCAAACTGCTGGTGATCGACGAGGCCCACCGACTGGGCGGTAGCGAACCCTCCAGCGTCATCAAAGCGCTGCAGAACGAGTCATCCGCCACCGTCCTCCTTGTCGGCATCGCCCTGGGAGGGGGAAAGGCGTTCGGAAGCACAGAAGGGCTTCAAGTCCGCATGCGGTGCGACATGGTGACGCTGCGCAAGACCGATCTCAAAGAGGACGAGGGTCGGGTGCTGTGGCATCGGTGGGTGGCTGTCTTCGACCGCAATCTCCCGTTGTGCGGTCACGCCCCGGGGCTCCTAACCCGCAACGCGGCAGTCCTCCACAAGGCTGCAGGGGGCCAGCTCTCCGTACTGGCAATGATCGTCGAGCGGCTGATCGCCGCGACCCTGGACGACACCGCCCGCAGGAACGAACGGGTGACACGCCAGCGGCTGTACGCAGTGCTGGATGACTTGCGGTACACGACGCCGGTCCGGCACAAGATCACTCTCGAGGACCTCCACGAGGACGACCTTGACGAGGCCGCGTGATAGGTGAGCTCGCATGGGCAGTCCGCCCCAAGTGGCACAGGCTCGAGTCGCCGCGCTCGTACCTACGGCGCCAGTGCGAAGCCGCAGGGGTACCGCTCGAGATCGCCGAGCGGGGACTGACCACCCGAGCGCAGCCCTACCTGAACCGTGTCTGGGCCGTCGAGGGCGCGGCCGCAGCAATCGTTGAAGCTGGCGCGGGGCGACCCGCTGGTCACTACGCAAGATTGAAGGGGCACGCGCAGCCGAATCCCGAGGGAACTTATCCTGAGCGATTCCTCTGTCGGCTTTGCGGCGCGGGAGAGCGCGTGGAGCAGATCCCACATGATCGCGAGAACTGGTGCCTTCGGCATCCTGGGCAGATGGTGTGGGCCGGTCCAGGCACCCCGCCCGCGTCGCAGCCGGTCCTTCCGCTCGATCCCGCTCAAGCACACGCCGAACATAGGTTCCGGCGGTTGGTCAGCGCCGGCCGCGTCTCTGCACAACTTCACGCGCGAGTGTGGGAAATGGTGCGCGACGACGCAGTCCTGAGCAAGCCGCATGGCTCGCTGCTAACGAGAGGCATGAGCGCCGACAACCGCGAGATCCTTGGCCGCGCATTGCTGTACCCCGTGACCGTCGCCATGCTCGAAGTCCTCTCCGACAAGACGACGGTCGAGCGATGGCGGTCGTCGTCAACTAAGAACATCCGCGCCGCCATTGCAGATGACATCCCACGGGTCGGCGGTCCCGCCGACATCTTGATCGAGAGGGTTGTGCTCTGGCTGCGGCCGACTCGTCGCGCAACACGGCCTACCCGTTTCGCATCGTTGTACATTCCACTAGATGTCGTGGATGCTGCGGCGATCATCGATGTCACCGCCCCCTATCCGCTCTGGGTGCAGCGAAATCCGAGTGCCGTTGCTGAATGGGCCTGGGGTTTGAACGACCACACACGCAACCCATGGGAGACGCGCGGGATATCAAGGAACGCGTGGTGGGCCTGCGACGAGGGCCATATGTGGGAGGCAAGCCCTTCCACGCGGGGCCTCGCCATGAGCGGGTGCCCTTACTGCGCTGGCCAGCGAGCGTGGCCGGGGCATACAGACCTCCGAACAACTCACCCCGACCTCGCCCGGGAGTGGGACAAGACTCGTGGTCGCAATGCCGGCGACCCCAACCATGTCGGCGCCAACTCGGGCCGACGCGTCAAATGGCGGTGCCGGAGCGGGCATCGGTGGGAGGCTCCGATCCGAGCCCGGGTGACGAAGGGACTTGGCTGCCCGTACTGCGACGGCACGCGCGCCGTGCGGGAATAGCCATCCATGGCTTGCCTCCTCGTCGCGATTGCGGCTCGTCAGGATCGACGCCGAAGCGCCGAGCAACCTTGACCAGGTAGTCATTCTTGGGAAGCTGCTTACTTCCCCTCATCCACCCTCGGGCCAACGAACGCGGGACTACCCGGTCGGATCACGATGTCGACCCCTGCGACGAAACAGATCGCACCGGCCCGACACCAGTAGAGCAAGAGCCATTCGCGCAGGAGCTCGAGCTGCGCCTCCTGATCGGCGCGCGGACGACCGTGGTCTTCGATGACGCTCAGCCAGTCGGTCGGCTCAAACATCGCCTCGAACAGTTCAGTAGCCGTCGGCCCCTCCGAGTGCTCGTCCCACCAGTGGCAGGTCGCCTCGTACGCATGCTGCGCCGTCGACGAGCCGTTCGGCTCCGAGACGATGCTGATCAGCGCTTCTAAGAAGGGATCGCGAACGACCATCCGGAAGCTGTCCACGTCGACCAGTGCGAAGCCCATGGTCGAGAGATTGCCATACCGATTAGGCCTTCCCCGGGAGGCCTCGCGGCCAGCCTGAAAGGGTGCGTAGCGTCCCGTCCTCGAACTCCGATTGGAGTGCGTACGTTCGCGAGATCGGAACCAACATCCAGCGGCATCGCGTGGCACGCGGATACAGCCAAGATCGGGTCGCCTACGAAGCGAATCTCAGCAGATACACGTTCCAGAAGCTCGAGAAAGGCGAGTCTCGACCAGACTCCGCCGCCAATCCGCGCCTGATGACGCTCCTCGCAATCGCCCAAGTTCTCGACATCGAGCTCAGCGAACTCCTTCCTCCTCGCACCCCCGACCTGACGCTACGGTAGTCGGCTGTGGCCGCCATCAGCGGCCCCGGTACGGTGTAACTCGTGGCCCACGTAGACAATCTCATCGAGCGAATCCCGGATCCTCATCTGCGGGCGCAGATCGCCGAAGAGGTGGCGAAGCTCGTGGAGCACAAGGACTTCGGTCTCGTCTTCCAGCGCCACCTGCCGGAGGATCTCGAGGTTCCTGGCACCAGGCCGCGACGAGGCGACATTGTGCGCTTGCGCGCCGATCCTGAGAAGCAGAATCACGTCGTGCTCGCGACAAAGGACGGGCGAGCAACGATCATCGCGGTGGATGCTGCGAAGCAGACGATCGACGGGAGCGAATCCGCTACGGTCGATCACGATCAGCTAGTCGTGGTCAAGGACTTCAGCGTCCCGATCTATCCCGGGCTGGCGCCGCTCGGAGAGGTCAATCGCGGCGGCGACAAACCGACTCACATCGTGATCGAGGGCGAAAACTACTACGCGCTCGAGACGTTGCTTTACACGCACGAGCGGAAGATTGACCTGATCTACATCGACCCGCCGTACAACACCGGGACGAGCACATGGATCTACAACGATCGTCTCGTCGGGGATCTGGACGCGTACCGTCACTCGAAGTGGTTGAGTTTTATGGAACGGCGTCTTCGTCACGCGAAGCGGTTGCTCAAGGACACTGGTGTGCTCATTGTCGCGATCGATGACGCTGAACAAGCTCGGCTGAAATCACTTCTCGACCAAGAGTTCGGAGAACGCAACTTCATCGCCAACTTGGTCTGGCAAGGGGGAAGGAAGAACGACTCCCGTTACGTGTCGACTGGACACGACTACATGCTGGTCTATGCGAAGAGTGAAGCAACCCTAGCCGGTTCCGGTGCTCGATGGCGGGAGCAACGACCCGCCGACGCGCGGATCGCGGTTGCTGCCGCACGCGCTTGGGAGGACTCCGCACACGACCCTCTTGTAGCCTCGCGCGCGATGAAGGCGTGGATCGCTGCTTTGCCTGACGGCGACCCAGCCAAGGTCAACAACAGGTTCTACGAGTTTGAGCCTGACGGGCGGGTCTTCCGGAAGAGAGACATCTCTTGGCCGGGTGGAGGTGGCCCGACTTACGACGTGCGCCATCCCGTGACCGGCTTGCCCGTGCCTGTTCCGAGTCGTGGATGGATCTATTCCAAACCCGAACGTATGCAGGAAGACATCGACGCCGATCTAATCCTGTGGGGAAAGGACCACACGGAGTACATCAATCGCAAGACCTACCTCGAAGGTGGCGACGGAATGGTGCCGACATCTGTCTTCGAGAAGAAGAGGACGAGCGCCGCGAAACACCTCGAGTCGGTTCTCGGCTCAAAGGACTTCCCATACCCCAAGGATGTGGAGGTCATCTCACGGTGGTTGGACTTGGCGTCGGGTGGCAGTCCGGACGCCATCTTCCTTGACTTCTTCGTCGGCACTGGAACCACCGTCGAGGCAGTCATGCGTCTGAACGCGGAAGACGGAGGCAGCCGACAGGCCATTGCGGTTACAAACAACGAGCTGTCGGCCAAGACCGCAGCGGCTCTCCGGAAGGCTGGGTGCCTCCCCGGGGATCCAGAGTGGGAGGCAGAGGGCGTCTTCCAGAAAGTAGCTCGTCCCCGCGTCGAGACGATCGTGACCGGGATTCGCCCCGACGGATCGAAGTACTCAGATGGCCTGGATGAGAACGTGGCTTTCCTCAAGCTGACGTACGAGGACGAAAACCTCATCGCACTAGGCAGACGATTCGACGCTGTGGCGCCGCTCCTGTGGCTGAAGGCCGGCGGGGTCGGTCCTGTTGTGCGGCGACGAGGAGATGCACTTTGGGCGCTGCCCAGCGGGGCGATATACGGGGTGCTGTTCGCCCCTGCGCAGGCGAAGGCGTTCGCCGAGCTGATCGCCGTGCACGATCGCGACCTGCGTCACCTCTTTGTTGTGACGGACTCGGAGAGCGAGTTCCAGGAAGCCGTGGCCTACTTACCACTGGAGTTGCGGCTGGAAACGACGCGCCTCTACGCGGACTACTTGCATTCCTTCGAGATCAATGGAAAGGGCTGAGGCGTGAAGTTTCACCTCCTCGACTTCCAGCGCACCGCGTCTGAGGCCCTGATCTCGGAGATCAAGAAGGCACAAGCGCGCTACGAGAACGACACCGAACTTCTCGGGGCCGTGGTCTTGGAGGCCGCGACAGGAGCCGGCAAGACGGTCATCGCGACCTCGGTGATCGAGCAGTTGATCTTCGGGTCCGACTTCACCGATCCGGTCGAGGGAACGACTGTGCTGTGGGTGACGAACGACCCCAGCCTGAACGCGCAGACGGCCCGCAAGATGCAGGAAGCCAGCGAGAAGATCAACGACATTCGGCTCATCGGACAGGGCGCATCGTTCGATGAGGAGTCCTTTGCTGCGGGCGCAATCTACTTCCTGAACACCCAGGCGGCCTCAGCATCCGCTCGAATCACGAAACGGTCCGACACCCAGCGCTACACGATCTGGGACACCATCGCCAACACTGTTCGTCTGCGCGGCAGTCGCTTTCTGGTGGTCGTCGACGAGGCGCACTACGGGGTCACAGAGAAGCCAGGTGGGTCGCCGACCATCGTCAACAAGATCATCAACGGCGATGTCCCAATCCCTGTGTTCATCGGAATCTCTGCCACTGCTCAGCGCCTCAATAAGGCGCTCGAGCAACAGAACCGGTTCCGGAAGAACTACGTCGTCCCGATCGAGAAAGTTCGTGACTCCGGGCTCGTCAAGGACAGGATCGTTCTCGCCCCAGCAGCGGTGCAGGGTGAAGTCACCGCAGACACGACCTTCGTCCGGCTGGCGGTCCAAAAGACACTCGAGTTCGAGCAGCGCTGGCAGGCCTACGCCGAGCAGCAGGGGGAAGCGGCGGTAAAGCCGGCCCTCGTCGTTCAGCTACCCGACCAGCGCTCCGACGACGGTGAGTTCCTAGAGCTTGTGCGCGCGGTAATCGATGCCATCACCCAGGAGTGGCCGGGGCTCGTCGCCTCGAACATCGTGCACACGTTCGCTGAGCGCGCGCCGATCGATCTGGGGTCGCATCGTGCGGTGCGTTACATGCCGCCGCAGGACATCCAAGACGCAACCCATGTTCGAGTTGTCCTCGCAAAGAATGCCATCACGACGGGGTGGGACTGTCCCCGAGCGGAAGTGCTGGTCTCCCTCCGGGCGTCGGTGGACTACACGCCGATCGCTCAGCTGATCGGCAGAATCGTTCGTCAGCCGCTGGCCAGGCGTATCGCGTCGGACGAGTCTCTGAATCGCGTGCAGGCATACCTTCCGCGATTCGACCGGAACACCGTGATGCAGGTTGTCGGCCAGTTCGCCGGAGGTGAGGCCGGCGCGACCGCAGAGGTTGTACGTCTGACACTTGATTACCGCGCACCGAGTGGGATGGAAGCGGCGTTGAAGGTGCTTGCCGACCTCCCTACCTATGTCGTTCCATCGCAGTCGTCCACCCCCGATGTGCGGCGCCTCCATGCACTCGCGACACTCCTCGAAAACGATGGCATCCGGCCGAACGCGGCAGCGCAGGCAGCAGCGTTCCTCAATGGCAAGCTCGATGACGAGGCCGGCAAGCTTGAAGCTTCCGGTGAACTCCAAGCGAAGCGAACCGCGGTGTCGAGCGCGTCGGTGTTCGAGTTGCTGACGTCGATCGACGGGTCGGTCATCGATGGGGAGCGAGTCGTCACCGGCACCCGCCTAGACGCCAAGAACATCGACGACGTCTTCAAACGCGCCAGCCGTGCCCTTAAGGACGGCACGGCCGAGGCCTACTGGTCCTACCTCGTAGACAAGGATCCCGACGAAGATCCGATCGAAGCGAAGATCACTGTCGCCGCACTGGCGCTCACGGAACACGTGGTGGACAACGTCGAGAACGCAGCCGCATCGCTCGCGACCGACTGGTTCAAACAGCACGCGAAGGCGATCTCGCTTCTGCCCGAGGCCGATCGCTCACGCTACGCACGCATTCAGGCGGAAGCCAAGGAGCCGACACAGCGCCCCGGCATCATCATCGATGGCACCATCGAAGAGGCGATTTCAATCCGGATGGAACCTGACTCGTCAGACGACCAGCTTCGCGCGAACATCCGCGACGACGAGACAAACCGATGGCCGAAGCACATCTACCAGGACACCGACGGCCACTTCTGGAAGAAACCCTCCGCCACCGACGGACTCGAGCGCAAGGTACTCAAGACGGAGCTCAGCGAGGACTCGCTCGTCGCCTGGTATCGCAACCCGACCGGTGGCGACCGAGCGCTCTGCATCCCCTACCGCGACAGCGGGACGGGATCTTGGGCGCGGCTCTTCCCCGACTTTGTCACATTCCATGACGGCGGGGGCGGAGTGTCGCCCTCGATCATCGACCCGCACGGCATCCAACTCGAAGACTGGGCCGACAAGCTGCGCGGCTATCTCGACTACGCCGACGACCACGCTGCCGTCTACCGCGCAATCTGGCCCATCACCCAGATCGAGGGCAAGACGTTGCTTCTCTCGATCCACGACACGGCGACTCGAGGCATCGTACGTTCAGCCCTCGACGCCGGTGAAAGCGTCGAGGCGATCTTCCGAATGCACGGAATCGACTACTGACGGCTGGTCAAACTGGTGGGATGCGAGATGTCCCACAGCTTGTGGGACATCTCGACGCCCACGTATTCGCCGGGAATGTGCCACAGACTGTGGCACATAGCGGCTCATCGCAATCGAGGGTGTAGCAGTGGTCTGAACCCTCCGCTTTCGAGCATGCTGCGGGCGATGTAGTTCGTGAGGTTGCGGAACCCGAGGGCGGAACCGCGGAGGTGCTCGAGGCGCCCGTTGATCGCCTCCGTCGGGCCGTTGCTGGTGCCGGGCCGGTCGAAGAACGCGAGGACGTCCGCGGCGCGCTGCTTGAGGGTGTGACCCAGGCGCCGGATCTCGGCGAGGGCGGCGGGAACGCCGGTGGTGATCGCGTCGATCACGGCTCGCATCGCCTGCTTCCCCTTCACCTTGTCGGGTTCTCGGTAGGCGGCGACGATGCGCTGGTAGATACCCCACGTCGCTTCGACCTCGACATGCTCATCGCTCGCGAACACGGCCTCAAGCCGGGCTTGCTGTTTCTCGGTGAGGAACCCCGCGCCGGTGTGCAGGGTGCGGCGGACCTTGTAGAGGGGGTCACTGGCGCGGCCTCGATGCCCGAGGGTGTCTTGCTGGACGCGTTGCCGACACCGGTCCAACGCGTCACCGGCGAGACGGACGACGTGGAACGGATCCATCACCGGGACCGCGTCGGGGAGCTCTTCCGCGGCAGCGGTCTTGAACCCGGTGAACCCGTCCATCGCGACAACATCGACGCCGTCCCGCCATGCCTGCGGCCGGTCGGCGAGCCACTGCTTGAACACGGCCTTCGAGCGGCCCTCGACCACGTCCAACAACCGCGCCGCGCCCGTCTTGTTCCGCGTCGGGGTGAGGTCGATGATCACGGTCACGTATTTGTCCCCGAACCGCGTGTGTCGCCAGACATGCTCATCGACCCCGATCGTCGTGACCCCATCGAACCGGTGAGGGTCATCGATCAGCCGACGCTTGCCTTCGGCGATGATCGCGTTGTTCGCCGTATGCCAGGACACCCCGAGCCCCGCCGCAACACGGGTCACGGTGAGGTGGTCAAGGACGACGCCCTCAAGCGCCCAGCTCACTCCGCTTCGCGAGATCTTCGCCCGCG
>NZ_HG779595.1:0-35589 GCF_000582705.2 Microbacterium sp. C448 | reverse complement strand
CCCCCCGCGCGCTCGCCCCGTCCCCGCTCGCCCCCCGCGCTCGCCCCGCTCACCTGGCACTCGTTGCTGGTTGGTTGCCCCGGACACGACATCTACTGCCAGGTGAGCGGACCGTAGCTGGGCCACGATCACGCCTCCCGGGTAGGTTCACCCGCGTGTGCACCCGCATCTTCTGGAACGACAACCCGGTCGCCAAGACCGTCGCCCGGTGCATGGACTGGGCGGTCAGCGACGAATCCGAGCTCTGGTACGTCCCCGCCGGGCAGCAACGCTCGGGCGACGCGGGGGACGGATCCCACACGTGGGTCTCGCAGCACGCCAACGTCGTCGTCAGCATGTGGGGCATCGGCACGGTCGACGGACTGAACGACGCGGGTCTCGCAGCCCACGCGTTGTACCTGGACCCGACCGATGTCTCGTTCCCCGCGCCCGACCAACGCCCGGCCGTCGCGCACACGATGTGGGTCCAGTACCTGCTCGACAACTTCGCCACCGTTGCGGAGGCGGTCGCGGCGGTGGAAGGCATCCGGATCGTCGCTCCTCTCCTCCGCGGCGAGAGCTTCGGCGTGCACATCGCCCTCGAAGACAGCACCGGCGACTCAGCGATCATCGAGCCGATCGATGGACGGATGGTCGTGCACCATGGCAGCGAGTTCACGGTGATGGCGAACTCGCCGACGCTCGACCAGCAGCTCGACAACCTCTCGCGCTACCGCCCGTTCGGTGGCGAGCTGCCTCCGCCAGGCGACATCACGTCGCAGGATCGGTTCGTGCGCGCCTCCTACTTCCTGCACTATCTGCCCGAGCCCACGAGCCTCGACGAGGCCGTCGCCGGGGTCGTGCAGTTGATCGCGAACGTCTCGGTGCCGTACGGCGCTCCGTACGCTGACGGCGGTGTCTATCCGACGTGGTGGCGCTCGGCGGCGGACCTCACGAACCGCACCTACTTCTTCGGCTCCACGCGGAGTCCGGGCATCTTCTGGATCGACGTGCCCTCGCTCGCGGGCACCACCGAGATCCTCCGCCTCGACCCGCGCGACACGTCGCTGGTCGGCGACGAGACATCCCGACTCGAGCCCGCCGCCCTCCGCTACTAGATCGGCGGCATCGAGCTGTCAGAGAACGCTCGATATGTCGACCGGATGCAGCGGTTCGTGACAGCTCGACGCGCCGACCGGGCGGAGGCCGGGCACACCAGGGCATACCCGATGGTCGCCGCCCGCGCAACGGGTGCCCGGAGGATCGCGCAATGAGGACGCCTGTGACAGGTTAGAGAGGTGGTTCACCGTCTGCCTGCCACCTCGTACGCGTAGGACCAGCGACGACCGCATCCGAGTGAGGACGAACGTATGACTGCCGCCGCAGAGCCCGCCCCGTATACGGCTTCGATCCCGATCATGACGCAGGAGCCTTTTCCGGATACGCCGGGCAGTCCCGAGCCGGAATGGTTCAAGACCGCGGTGTTCTACGAGGTGCTCGTCCGCTCTTTCAAGGACGGGGATGGCGACGGCACCGGCGACTTCCGCGGGTTGATCGACAAACTCGACTATCTGAAGTGGCTCGGCGTCGATTGCCTCTGGGTCCCGCCCTTCTTCCCCTCGCCCCTGCGCGATGACGGGTACGACGTGGCCGACTACACCGGGGTCCTGCCAGAGCTCGGTACCGTGGCGGACTTCCAGGTGTTCCTGAATGCGGCGCATGAGCGCGACATCCGCGTGATCATCGACTTCGTCATGAACCACACCAGCGACGAGCACCCGTGGTTCCAGGCGAGCCGCAACGATCCGGATGGCCCGTACGGCGACTTCTATGTGTGGAGCGACACCGACGAGCTCTACGAGGATGCCCGGATCATCTTCGTCGATACCGAGCCGAGCAACTGGACCTGGGATCCGGTACGCAAACAGTACTTCTGGCACCGTTTCTTCTCGCACCAGCCCGACCTCAACTTCGACAACCCCAAGGTGCACGAGGCGATGATCGACGCCATGCGGTTCTGGCTCGACATGGGACTAGACGGGTTCCGCTTGGATGCTGTCCCCTACCTTTACGAGCGGCCGGGCACGAACGGCGAGAACCTGCCCGAGACCCACGAGTTCTTGCGGAAGGTGCGCAAGATCGTCGACACCGAGTACCCGAGCCGGGTGCTGCTCGCCGAGGCGAATCAATGGCCGTCCGATGTCGTCGATTACTTCGGAGACCCGGATGTCGGGGGCGACGAATGCCACATGTGCTTCCATTTCCCGGTCATGCCCCGCATCTTCATGGCGGTACGCCGCGAATCGCGCTTCCCGATCAGCGAGATCCTTGCCGAGACGCCATCGATTCCGTCCGGATGCCAGTGGGGAATCTTCCTTCGAAACCACGACGAGCTCACGCTCGAGATGGTGACGGACGAGGACCGCGACTACATGTGGAACGAGTATGCCCAAGACCCGCGAATGAAGGCCAACATCGGCATCCGTCGCCGTCTCGCGCCCCTGCTCGATAACGACATCGACCGTATCGAGCTGTTCACGGCGCTGCTGCTGTCGCTGCCCGGATCGCCGGTGCTCTACTACGGCGACGAGATCGGGATGGGCGACAACATCTGGCTCGGGGATCGCGACGGCGTCCGCACGCCCATGCAGTGGACCTCCGATCGCAACGCGGGATTCTCGACCGCGAACCCGGGCAAGCTCGACCGCCCCATCGTCCAGGACCCGGTCTACGGGTACCTCGCCGTCAACGTCGAGGCCCAGCAGGAGGACCGATCCTCCCTGCTGCACTGGACGCGCCAGATGATCCAGGCGCGCAAACGCCACCCGGCATTCGGGCTCGGCAGCTTCAACGACCTCGGCGGCTCGAACCCGTCCGTCCTGTCTTATTCGCGCGAACACACCAACGAAGACGGCTCTGTCGACGTGATCGTCTGCGTCAACAACCTGTCGCAGTTCCCCCAACCCGTGGAACTCGACATGCGCCGTTTTGAGGGAATGGTGCCCGTGGAGCTCGTGGGTGGTGCACCGTTCCCCCGGATCGGCGAGCTGCCTTACTTGTTGACCCTCGGCGGTCACGGGTTCTACTGGTTCCAACTGCACGAGCCGGCGACGGAGTCGGAGGAGGTGGGGTTGCTGTGAGCGACATCGATTACGCCCTGTTGGAGAGCTATCTGGTTCGGACACGCTGGTTCGGCGGGAAGGGACGCCCGTTCCGGGTTTCACAGGCACGGGTGCTCGCTGAGCTCTCGGCACCCGAGCGGCCGAGCGTGACGGTCTACCTCGTCACCGTGGAGTATGCCGACGAGGTCGGCGGCACCGAGCTATACCAGGTGCCGCTGGCGGGCTACAACGACATCGAAGACCGCATCGGCCACGCGTACGTCGGCGCCCTCGAGCTCGACGGGCACCAGCGGCACCTGTACGACGCCGTGCACGACCGCGACGCCATGGCGCTGTGGCTGGACGCATTCGTGGCCGCCGAAGCGAGCGGCCAAGCCGACGCCGGTGGGTTGCGGTTCCATCGGCTGCCGGGCGGCGAGCCCCTCGATCCCGAGCAGCGCCCCTCGCCGATGACGGGTGAGCAATCCAACTCGTCCGTCCGTTTCGACGACACCGCGATGATGAAGATCTTCCGCAAGCTCAGCCCGGGAGTGAACCCCGACATCGAGATTCACGAGGAGCTCACGCGGGGTGAGTCGGAGTACATCGCCGAGCTGTACGGGTGGATCGAGGCGACGGTCGACGGCGAGGTCATCCAGCTGGCCATGCTGCAGGAGTTCCTCCGCACCGCCACCGACGGGTTCGAGCTCGCGATGGCGAGTGTCCGCACGTTGCTGGCGGATCTCGAACAGGGAGCGGATGACTCGGGTGGCGATTTCGCGGGAGAGGCCGCGCGCCTCGGCGAAGCCCTCGCCAAGGTGCATGCGGTGCTTCGCGAGCGTTTCCCGGCCGCTCGGACCGGGCAGGAGGCCACCGCAGCTCTCGCGGCCGCCATGAGCGAGCGCCTGGACCAGGCACTCCGGGTGGTGCCCGAGATCGAGCCCCACGCCGACCGACTCCGCGCCGTCTACTCCGAGGTCGCGGCGCTCGACGGACTCGACGTGCAGCGCGTGCACGGCGACCTGCATCTCGGCCAGACGCTGCGCACGTCACGCGGTTGGCGCCTCGTGGACTTCGAGGGCGAGCCGGGCCGACCCTTCGCGGAGCGGGCGCTGCCCGATTCGCCGTGGAGAGATGTCGCCGGCATGCTGCGTTCGTTCGACTACGCACCCGGTGTCGTCGAGATGTCGTTGGCCGGAACGAGCCGGATCATCGATGAGGACGAGTGGGCTTTGCGGGGCGAACGGGCAAGTGAGTGGTCGTCGCGGGCACGCAGTCACTTCGTCGACGGATACGTCGCCGCTCTGCGTTCCCCGGAGGCCGACGGGGCCTCGGACGACGATGGCGCTGACACCCCGCACACCGAGGACGCGGCGAGCGCCCACGAGCGTCGCGTCCTGCTCGCGGCATACGTCGCCGACAAGGCCGTTTACGAGGTCGTCTACGAAAAGCGCAACCGCCCCGCGTGGGTGGGAATCCCGTTGGCGGCTCTCGCGCGCATCAACGCCGAGTAACTGAGAGCCAAACCGGGTGGCCCGGGTCAGGGCTCACTCAGCTCGGGGGTTGCCTGGGGTCAGGCTTGCCCGCTCAGCTTGCTCCGCTCAGGCGGTGACGACCTGTGCGGTGCCCGGCGCAGCATTCGGGCCCATCTCATCCGCCAGGCGGTTCGCCTCTTCGATGAGCGTTGCGACGATCTCCGACTCGGGGACGGTCTTGATGACCTGGCCCTTCACGAAGATCTGTCCCTTGCCGTTTCCGGATGCGACGCCCAAGTCGGCCTCGCGCGCCTCGCCGGGGCCGTTGACGACACAGCCCATGACCGCAACGCGGAGCGGGACGGTCATGTCCTTCAGTCCCTCTGTCACGTCGTCCGCCAGCGTGTAGACGTCAACCTGCGCGCGCCCGCACGACGGGCACGAGACGATCTCGAGCTTGCGCTCGCGCAGGTTCAGCGACTGCAGGATCTGGTGGCCGACCTTGACCTCTTCGGCGGGCGGGGCCGAAAGCGAGACGCGAATGGTGTCGCCGATCCCCTCGCCGAGCAGGATGCCGAATGCCGTTGCGGACTTGATCGTGCCCTGGAACGCCGGGCCCGCCTCGGTGACGCCGAGGTGCAGGGGCCAGTCGCCCATCTCGGCCAGGAGACGGTATGCCTTGACCATCACGACCGGGTCGTTGTGCTTGACCGAGATCTTGAAGTCGTGGAAGTCGTGCTCTTCGAAGAGGGATGCTTCCCAGCGAGCGCTTTCGGCGAGCGCCTCGGGCGTCGCTTTGCCGTACTTCTGGAGCAGCCGCGGGTCGAGGGAACCGGCGTTCACGCCGATGCGGAGCGAGACTCCGGCGGCCTTCGCCGCAGCGGCGATCGCGCCGACCTGATCATCGAACTTCCGGATGTTTCCCGGGTTCACGCGCACGGCTGCACAGCCCGCGTCGATCGCCTGGAAGACATACTTCGGCTGGAAGTGGATATCGGCGATGACCGGGATCTGGCTCTTCTTCGCGATGATGTGCAGCACATCCGCGTCGTCCTGAGAGGGCACGGCCACGCGCACGATTTCGCAGCCGGATGCCGTGAGCTCGGCGATCTGCTGAAGCGTGGCGTTGATATTGGTTGTCGGCGTCGTACACATCGACTGCACGCTGACCGGCGCATCGCCACCGACGAGCACCTTGCCGACGCGGATCTGTCGACTCTTGCGACGAGGCGCGAGAACATCCGGCACCTTCGGCATCCCGAGATTTACTGCTGGCACGCACCCAGCCTACGCGGGTGCCGCGGGGGCGAGGCCCGCTCCCAGCTCACTCGGAGAGGCGCTTCATCTCGCTTTGAATCTGCCCCTCGCTCGGACCGCTCGCCCCGGCGCCGAAAGCACGGATGCCGGTGAACACGACGCCGATCGCGATTCCCGCGATCGGCCAGATCGGCCAGAAGCCCTCGAACCCGCCGGACATTCCCCCCGAGAACGCCCAGATCAGGACGAACAGCAGACTCAGCACCACCCAAGTGATGAGTGCCTGCCAGAAGTGGTTCTTTGCTTTCAGGCTGCTGATGGCACGCCCGCGAAGATCGTCGCTCATGGCGAAAGCATAGGGATGGCCGCTGCCCGTCGGTAGTCCCGAGGCACCGACGGGCGCGTGCTATCGTGACGGCATGTCCGCGAACCGTTCCTGGTGGCCCGCCTCTTAGGCGGTGTGTTCGCGTTTCCACGAATCCAGACCGCCCGCCGTGGCGGTCTTTTCGTTGAGCGACCGCCCCGCCGGGCCGAGCCGAAGGACCCACGATGACCGGCCATCGCCCCCCCAGTGATGCGGATGGCAGCGAGCTGCTGCAGCGCCTGCGCGACTCCGCGGAGGATCGTCCCCTCATTCTGATCGCGCGCGATGGCGCGGATGTCGAGGTCCTCACGGGCACCGTCGTCGATGTCGAGCTGCTTGCCGACATCCCCTTGGTCGACGCGGACGGATCCCCGCAGGAGGTCCTGGCGCTGGTTCCGTACCGCCAGGTGCGCGAGCGTGGGTTCGAGTGTCACGACGATGGAGCACCGCTTCGATGCATCATCGTCGCCGAGCGCGGCACCGTGTCTCGGGACGAAGCGATGCGCGTGCTGCCCGCCACGCCTGTGCCCCTGCACGACACCGGGTTCGACGTCTCCGACGAGGACTACGCCGAGATCGTGCGCGATGTGATCGCCGACGAGATCGGACGCGGTGAGGGAGCGAACTTCGTCATCCGCCGCGACTTCACCGCCCGCGTAGACGCCGATCCGCGCGAGACCGCGCTGACCTGGTTCCGCGCGCTGCTCGAGCACGAGCGCGGCGCGTACTGGACCTTCGCGATCGTCACTCCGGGCCACGTCGCGGTGGGTGCAAGTCCCGAGGCGCACGTCAGCGCGAGCGGCGGCGTCGTCACGATGAACCCCATCTCGGGCACGTTCCGTCACCCCGCGGGCGGCTCGACGCCGGAAGCTCTCGCCGCATTCCTCGAGAACACGAAAGAGACCGAAGAGCTCTTCATGGTCGTCGACGAAGAGCTGAAGATGATGAGTGCCGTCTGCTCGGATGGCGGGCGCATCACGGGTCCGCATCTGAAGGAGATGTCGCGGCTTACGCACACCGAGTACATGCTGCGGGGGCGCAGCATGCTCGATCCTCGAGACATCCTGCGCGAGACGATGTTCGCGCCGACCGTCACGGGCTCGCCCATGCAGAACGCCTGCACGGTGATCCGCCGGCACGAGACGAGTGCCCGGGGCTATTACTCCGGTGTGGCCGCGCTCTTCACCCCGAACGGCGACGCACACGATCTGGATGCGCCGATCCTCATCCGCACGGCCTACCTCGTCGAGGGGCGCCTGCGGGTTCCGGTCGGCGCGACGCTCGTGCGCCACTCGGACCCGGATGGCGAGGTCGGCGAAACGCACGGCAAGGCCGCGGGTCTGCTCGGTGCGATCGGCGCGGTTCCGCGCGAAAGTGCGCCCGCACCCGTCGCGGATCCGGATGCGCCGACCACGCCGCGCGCGCCTCTCGCGGAGGACCCGGCGATCGCGACGCTGCTCGCCTCACGCAACTCCCGTCTGGCTCCGTTCTGGTTGAATCCGCAGGATGCCGACGCCCCGGGCCCGTTCGTCGGTCGCAGCGCGCTCGTGGTCGACGCTGAGGACCGCTTCACGACGATGCTCGCGCACCAGTTGCGCCATCTCGGGTTGACCGTGCGCATCGCGCATTGGTCCGAGGTGTCAGATGCCGAGGCATCCGATGCAGAGTTGCTGATCGCCGGCCCCGGACCGGGCGACCCGCTCGACGACAGCCCGCGGATGCGCCGCATGCGCGAAATCGTGTCGGCGCGGCTGGCGTCTGGGCGCCCGCTACTCGCCGTGTGCTTGAGCCACCAGATTCTGGCGAACACGCTCGGAATGACCCTGGCGCCGCTGGTCCGCCCGCACCAGGGTCTGCAGCTGAGCGTCGACGTGTTCGGCAAACGCCCGTCGATCGGGTTCTACAACACGTTCACGGTCAGCGTCGAGCCCGGAACGACGCGGGTCGGTCACACCGAGATCGCGGCGGACCCGGTATCCGGCGACGTCTATGCGATGCGCGGACCCGGATATGCGTCGGTGCAGGGGCATCTGGAATCGATCCTGTCGCGCGACGGCATCGAAACGCTCGAGCGCTTGATCGCACAGGCCTTCGCCCCGGTCGACGCCTGACCCGACGGTCACTGAGCCTGTCGAAGTGACCAGCAGCACCCTTCGACAAGCTCAGGGAGCGTGCGAGCGCGCGCCCATCAGTTGAACAGCTGGATCGGATTGAACACGTCGGACAGCAGCAGCAGCGCGCCCATCCCGATCAGCAGAATCACGACGACGAACGTGACGGGCACAAGTTTGGTCGCATCGACCGGCTTCGGCGGCGGGCGACGGAACAGGCGCGCCCATGCCTTCTTCACGCCCTCCCACAGCGCGACGACGATGTGACCGCCGTCGAGCGGTAGCAGGGGCACCAGGTTGAAAACGAACAGCGCGATGTTGAGCGAGCCCAGCAGCCCGAGTAGCACGGAGATCCGGCTGAGGATCGGCGCATCCGTCGAAGCGACCTCGCCCGCGATCAGGCCAACGCCCACGACGCTCATCGGGCCGTTCGGGTCACGCTCGCCGCCGGTGAACAGTGCAACGCCCGTCTCGTACAACTTCACCGGCAACTGCGCGACGATGCCGACCACGGCACCGACGTTCTCGATCGCGGCTTGCGGACCGGTCCAGATCGGCTGACTCTGCAGTTCGTTCGCCGGGGTGATACCGACGAAGCCGACATCCTGGGTCTCCGCCACGCCGTCCGCGTCGACGACCGGCTGCCCGGCGTCGTCGTAGACGGGGCGCTCGGCGAGCAGGGGCGTGACCGCGAGGGTCTGTTGTGCACCGTCCCGCTCGATCTCGAAGTTCAGGCGTGTGCCGGGGTTGTCCCGGATGATGGCGGATGCCTCGTCGAACGTCGCGACGGGTGTTCCATCGATCGACAGGATGCGGTCGCCGGGAAGGATGCCGGCTGCCGCCGCGGGGCTCGCGGGGTCGTTCGGGCCGCACTCGGTCTGTTCGGATCCGGCCGCGACGACGCACTCGCTCACAGCGGCGACGGAGGTGGAGGCGCTCTGCACCCCGATGCCGCTGAACACCAGCATGAAGAGCAGGATGGCGAGCAACAGGTTCATGACCGGGCCACCGAGCATGATGATGATGCGCTTGTAGACCGGCAGGCGATAGAAGGTCCGCGTGTCGGCGGTGCCGATCATCGTCTCTTCGTTGGCTACGCGCGCGTCCTGGATCATCGCCGCGAACATTCCCGCCGCACGGCCCTGGCGCGGCTGCGCTCCCGCTCCGTCAGCGTCGGCGTCATAAGCGCCCACTCGCGCGACCTCGGCCTCGCGTTCGGCGGGCGTCGGGGGGTACATGCCCGACATCCAGATGTACCCGCCGATCGGAAGAGCCTTGATGCCGTACTCGGTCTCACCGATTTTTCGCGACCACAGAGTGGGGCCGAGCCCGATCATGTATCGACCGACGCGCACACCGAAGAGCTTGGCGGGCACCAGGTGCCCGACCTCATGCAACGCGATGGAGATCGCCAGGCCGACGACGATGACGAGCAAGCCAATGGCGAAAGTCAGCACGGTCACGGGCCCACGCTACCGCCGGTTGCTTGGAGCGCGCCCCGAGGGTCGTTTGCGTGAGGCCGGAGGGGCTGGAGGACGCGGCTAAAGTTGACGGGGAGCACAGCGAAACGAGCGGATGGGGGCCGGCATGCGCACACGTCAACTGCGCGCGCTCCGCGGCTCGGCCGCAGCCACGATCGCCGTTCTCTTCGCTGCCGTCTCGCACACGATCGGCGGCGGCTCCGCGCCGAGCGTCGCGATCCTGCTCGGGGTGTCTGCGCTCGCCTGGCCGGTCACAACGGCGCTCGTCGGTCGGGGGCTCCGTCCCCTCGGGCTCGCGTCGGCCGTGATCATCACACAGGTGGCTCTTCACATCGTCTTCGCACTGACCTCGGGCCCCGGTGCGTCCGCGGGCTCACTGACCCAGAGCCTTGCCACGCACCAGCACGGTCACGTCGTCATGGACTCCGCGGGAGCTGTCGCTCAGATCGTTCTGCCCTCGCCAGCGATGCTCGCCGCGCACGCGCTCGCTGCCGTCGCGTCCTTCCTGGCACTGTTCGCCGGCGAACGGATGCTTCGGGCTATCGCGGCATGGACCCTCCGTCTCCTCGCGCGTGCCGCCGTCGCCGCGCGCGGCTCCACCTCGGTTCCGCGTGCGAGCTTCGTGGTCGCACCGGCACCTCTCTTCCGATTCGGTCGGGGCGCTGTTCGCCGCCGCGGGCCACCTCTGCAGTGGGGCGACGCACTCGTCGCATGATCCGCCGGGCAATCCGCTCGCGCGTTCCCCACGAATCCGTTGCAGCGGCTCATCGCCGCGCGGCGTCCACAGAGAGAACTTCGAACATGAACAGCACGACCCCTGCACCTACCCGTTCCGCCCGCCGCCGCTTCGGCGCCCGGGCCGCAGCCGCAGTCCTCGCCTCGGCGGCGCTCGTCGTCGCGGCCCCCCTGGCCGCACAGGCACACGTCACCGCGACACCGGATGCCGCGACCGCCGGCGGCTACGGCACTCTGAACTTCGCGTTCAGCCACGGTTGCGACGGGTCGTCGACGACTGCACTCGAGATCACGATCCCCGAGGGACTCGCCTCGGTTTACCCCACCATCGAAGCAGGATGGCAGATCGACGTGCAGCGTGATGGCGAGAACGGCCCCATTTCGCTGATCACCTACACCGCCGACGAGCCGGTCCCTGACGGGATCCGCGCGACCGTCGTCCTCGGTGTGCAATACGCCGAAGACACCGCGGGCGAGACGCTCGCCTTCCCGGTGAACCAGGTGTGCGAGGTGGGCAACACCGACTGGGCCGAGATCGCCGAGGACGGGGTCGACCCGCACTCCCTCGACGCTCCGGCACCCACGGTCGCCGTCGGGGACGCGACCTCGGACGAGCACGGTTCGGATCACTCGGACGCGGAGCAGTCCGACTCCGACGCAGAGGACATGACCGACGCGTCCGCGACCGCCTCGACGGAGGCATCCGCTCTGCCGATCGTGCTGGGTGGTGCGGGACTGGTTCTCGGCGCCGGCGCGCTCGTCGTCGCCCTGCTCGCCTTCCGCCGCACCCGCAGCTAACGTACGATCCCGGATGCCTCGGCCCGGTCGTCCCTCGCGGGCGACCGGGCCGAGGTGCTCCCTCCGAGGCATCCGTCCACTCGTCTGATTAGATGGAGGCGCCATGACGACACCCGCCTCTGAATCATCGTCTGACTCGACCCCGGGTGCGTCGCGGCTTCCGCCGGTGCTCCGGCCCGAGCGGCCGCCCGTGCGCTCGTTGCAGGCACTCGCCGACCGGTACGCGACGGCCGTGCACGGCGACATCGCCGACGCCACGGTCTCGGGCATCACGCTGGCCACCGCCGATCTGCGCCCGGGCGAAGCTTTCGTTGCGATCCGGGGCGTCAACCGACACGGCGCCGAGTTCGCGACGCAGGTTGCCGAAAAGGGCGCCGTCGCCGTGATCACGGATGCCGCGGGCGCGGACATTGCGGCCAGCGCCGGCCTGCCCATCATCGTCGTCGAGGATCCGCGCGCGATGCTCGGAGATCTGTCGGCCTGGGTCTACGGCACCGGCCCGGGCGATGACCTGCCGATCCTGCTCGGCACGACCGGCACGAACGGCAAGACCAGCACGTCACACCTTCTCGCCGGCATCCTCGAACAGCTCGGGGTGGTCGTCGGGCTCAGTTCCACCGCCGAGCGGCACATCGCCGGAGAGGTCATCGTCTCTCGGCTCACCACGCCCGAGGCATCCGAATTCCACGCCCTCCTCGCCCTGATGCGCGAGCGTGGCGTCGAGGCAGTCGCGGTCGAGGTGAGCGCTCAGGCGCTGAGCCGTCACCGCGTCGACGGGCTCGTCTTCGACGTCGCGGCGTTCACGAACCTCACCCACGATCACCTCGACGACTACCCCGACATGCGGGCCTATCTCGAGGCGAAGTTGCCCCTGTTCCAGCCCGATCGCGCCCGCCGCGGTGTGGTCTCACTCGACTCGGCCGCGGGCGCCGAGTTCGTCACGAGCTCGGGCATTCCGGTCGTCACGATCGGCACGCCCGCGATCGCCGCCGATCCCGGGTCCGCCGCAGCGGCCGACTGGACGGTCACGATCCACGACGAAACGCAGGCCGGCACGCGGTTCACGCTGTCCGGCCCCGACGGCGACCTGACCACCGTCGTCCCCGTCATCGGCCCACACATGGCCGCGAACGCAGGCCTCGCGATCGTCATGCTGCGCGAGGCCGGATATTCGTGGGAGCGGATCGTCCAGGCACTGGAGCGCGACGGCACGATCCATGCGTACCTACCCGGCCGCACGGAACGTGTCTCGGGTGATCGCGGACCCGCGGTGTTCGTCGACTTCGGACACTCCCCCGACGCCTTCGAAAAGACCCTCGCCGCGGTGCGCCGCGTCACGCCGGGCCGGGTGCTGATGCTCTTCGGCGCGGATGGCGATCGCGATGCCACCAAACGCCACGACATGGGGCGGACGGCGGTGCAGGGCAGCGACATCCTCGTCGTCACCGACCACCACCCGCGCTTCGAGGACCCGGACTCGATCCGCGCGACCCTGATCGAGGGGGCGCGACGCGCGCGGCCGGATGCCGAGATCCACGAGTACTCGCCGCCCGAGCTTGCTATCGAGGCGGCCGTCGATATGGTCGGCGAGGGCGATGCGATTCTCTGGGCGGGCCCGGGGCATCAGGACTATCGCGACATCCGCGGTGTGCGCACACCGTACTCGGCGCGCGAGCTCGCGAGGCGGGCGCTCAAGGCGCGCGGTTGGCCGGTGCCGGAGCCGCACTGGCCGGTCCCCTACCCCGACTGACACGCACACACGTTTCGACCCGTCGCTGAGCTCCTCGCTCAACGAGCGACGACACCGAAACGACTGCCTCAGGATGCAGCGGCGATCGCGGCATCCGCGGTACGGCGAGCCCAGGCCTCGGCGTCGGCGAGGCTCTCTCGGGTGAGGGCATCCGGCGCCTCGTGCGCGTCCACGACGCGCGCCACGGTGTCGACGATGCCGGTGAACCCGAGGCGCCCCTCGTGGAACGCATCCACAGCCTGCTCGTTCGCCGCGTTGTAGACCGCGGGGTAGGTGCCGCCGGCACGACCGACCCGCTTGGCGAGCGCGACCGCGGGAAAAGCCTTCTCGTCGAGCGGCTCGAATGTCCAGGACGTCGCCGTGGTCCAATCGAGCGGGCGCCCGACGCCGCCGACACGGTCGGGCCAATCGAGCCCCAGCGCGATCGGCAGTCGCATGTCGGGCGGCGACGCCTGCGCCAACGTCGAGCCGTCCACGAACTCGACCATCGAGTGCACGATCGACTGCGGGTGCACGACGACGTCGATGTCGTCGTACGGGACATCGAACAGCAGGTGGGCTTCGATGACTTCCAGACCCTTATTGACGAGGGTCGCTGAGTTCGTCGTGACCATCCGGCCCATATCCCACGTCGGGTGCGCGAGCGCCTGAGAGGGCGTCACGGCCTCGAGCTGGGCGCGGGAGCGCCCGCGGAACGGACCGCCGGATGCCGTGAGTACGAGACGCCGCACCTCGTGCGCTGCCCCACCGCGCAAACACTGGGCGATCGCGGAATGCTCCGAATCGACGGGCACGATCTGGCCGGGCGCCGCGATTCGCGACACGAGGTCACCCCCGACGATCAGGGACTCCTTGTTCGCGAGCGCGAGCGTGCGGCCGCACTCCAGCGCTGCGAGCGTGGGCCCGAGGCCCACCGAGCCCGTGATCCCGTTGAGCACGACATCTGTCTCGACATCGCGCACCAGCGCCTCGGCCTCATCCGCTCCCAGCGCGGTGTGCTCCACCCCGAACTCGGCGGCCTGGGCCTCCATCGTCGCGCGATCTGTACCTGCGGCAAGTCCGACGACCTCGAAGCGTCCCGGGTTGGCGCGCACGACGTCAAGCGCCTGCGTGCCGATCGAGCCGGTGGATCCGAGGATGATGATGCGGCGCATCCGGTCAGCCTACCGAGCGGGCACGCAGGTCACTTCGACAGGCTCAGCGACCGTAAGCCCATTCGACAGGCCCGCCGACCGCGCCCGGGGGCTCAGCCCGCGGCGCGCTGCGTGGCGAGGATGTCGACGACGAAGACCAGGGTCTCGTTCTGGAGCTCGTTGCCCTCGACGGCGCCGTAGCCGAACTCGGGCGGGATCACGACGAGGACCTGCGAGCCGACCGTCTGGCCCTCGAGCGCCTGACGGAACCCGTCGACGACTCCGGTGGTCGTGAAGCTCGTGGGCGCGCCGCTCTCCCAGCTGGAGTCGAAGACCGTGCCATCCGACCACTTCACGCCGGTGTACTGCACCAGGACGGTGTCACCCGAGTTCACGGTGGCACCATCACCCTGCTTCAGCACCTCGATGTCGACCGTCGTGGGGGCATCGCCACCCGGGAGGGTGATCGTGGGCGCGCCGTCCTCGGCGAGTTCGACGGTCGGGAAGCCATCCACGGGCGACTGCTCGGCACCCCACGCGGCGAGGGGCGTCACGCCGAGCACGTCGACGACGTACACCTCAGCGCTCAGCGTTTCACCGGTGGTCGAGTCCTCGCTCGCCGGGAAAGTCAGCACGATGCGTGAGCCGATGTTCGCGCATCCCATGATCTGCCCGAAATTGGAGTCGCTCGTGACAGCGGCGGGCAGGATCTCGCCCTCGACGTATCCGACGTCGCCGAGACGCTCGCCGGTGTCGGCCGAGAATGCGCTCAGCGCGTACTCGACGTAGTCGCCCTCTTCGAGCGGGTCGCCGTCGCCCTCGGTGATGACCGTACGCTCCAATTCGGGAACGTCGAGTCCCGTCGTGAAGGTCGCGGTCGATACCGTGCCGGCATCGCCTTCCACCGTTACGGACTCGGACGCATCTCCGGAAGGCGCGGCGACGTCGCACAGCGATCCCGTGCCGGAGGCAGAGGCGTCGGGCGTTCCCGAGCCGGAGCAACCCGCCAGGACGATGGCGGACAGGGCGAGCGCCGACAGGGCGGCGAGCGGGCGAATGCGCACGGATAAACCTCGATGCTGTTCGGGGAAAGACCTCCATCCTGACGGAGGTTTCTTTGACTCACCTGAACGCCCGCACGCGCGGTGCCCGCATTCCCTGACGTGCATGCTTCGCACGATAACCTCGGGCAATGACCGCGGCAGAACCGGAGCCCTCAGGCGCGCCCGAAACTCCCGAACTCGCGCATAGCGAACCCGGGATGGGCTGGACCTACCGATTGGGTCGTACGTTCGTCGCTCCGCTCGCGCGAACGGTCTACCGTCCGATCATCGAGGGCCGCGAGTACGTTCCTCGCGAGGGCGCCGTGATTCTCGCGAGCAACCACCTGTCTTTCATCGACTCGGTCGCCATTCCCGTTGCGGCACCCCGACCCGTGCACTTCCTGGCGAAGTCGTCGTACTTCGAGGGCGCCGGGATGTCCGGATGGTTCCGGCGTGAGTTCTTCTTCGCGATCGGAGCCGTTCCCGTCCAGCGTGGAGCCGGTCAAGCTGCGCTGGATGCCCTCGACCAGCAGCGGGCTCTTCTCGATTCCGGCCGTGCGGTGGCTCTCTACCCCGAGGGCACCCGCTCGCTCGATGGTCGCCTCTACCGCGGTCGGACGGGCGCTGCGTTCCTCGCATTGCAGACCGGCGCCCCCGTCGTGCCTGTGGGACTCATCGGCACGGCCGAGGTCATGCCCGTCGGTGCACGGATGCCGTCGCTCCGCCAGCGGGTGACGGTCCGCTTCGGCGCACCGCTCGATCTCTCCCACCACGGAGCGCCCGAGTCGGGGCGTGCTCGCCGGGGCGCGACGGACGAGATCATGGCGGCAATTCATGCGCTCACGGGTCAGGAACTCGCCGGAACATACAACGAGGCGCCCGCCCAGGGCGCCGTCGAGAAGATCAAGCGCGTTCTTCCGCACGAGCGGCTCTGACCCGCCAGCCGGACACGACGCCGTTCGGATCGCGCAGCGTCAGTCCGCGGCGCTGATGCTCGCCTCGTGGCGCACCGGGAAGTTGACGGAGTTCGCGATGAAACACCACTCGTTCGCGAGCGTGTGCGCCCGATGCGCCTCTTCCAGCATCGAGGCATCCGCGACCACGACCCGCGGCCGCAAAAGCACCTCGGTGAAGGCGCCTCCCCCGCGCCCGTCGAGTGCCATCGTTCCCTCCGCCTCGTCGGAGTAGTCGAGCACGATCACTCCGAGCGTGACGCACGCGTGCAGGTAGCTCAGCAGGTGACACTCCGACAGAGCAGCAACGAGAAGGTCCTCGGGATTCCACTTGGTCGGGTCCCCGCGGAACGGACGATCCGCGGATGCCTCGAGCCCGAGTTTTCCGGCGATCTCGATCGTCACCGACCGGTCGTAGTCGCGGTAGCCACTGGTGCCCGTCCCGCGATCGCCGGTCCAGGTCGTTGACACGCGATAGCGGTGTTCGCCGTTCATACGGGAAGTGTCGCACGCCTCGCCCAGCACGGGCTCGCGATTAGGCTGACCTGGTGTCAAGATCCCTCACCGTTCCGGGCGCCGTCGAACTCGCCACCGTCGATCGCGGCGGCTTCGTCGAATCCCGGCACAGTGGCGTCGCGGTCGTACTCTCGCCCGACGGCACGATCCGTGCCTCCTTCGGCGATGGGGAGGCGGCGCTCCTGCCCCGCTCGAGCCTCAAGCCGCTGCAGGCCGTCGGGATGCTCACGGCGGGCGTCGAACTCGAGGGCGAGCGGCTCGGCCTCGCCACCGCGAGTCACACCGGCACCGATCGCCATGTCGGCGTCGTCCGCGCCATCCTCGAACAGGCCGGATTGACCGAGGATGCCTTGGGCTGCCCGGCCGCGCGCGCGTCGGATCCCGAAACCCGCGACCGCCAGATTCGTGACCTGGATCCCGCGGCCCCCGTCCGGATGAACTGCTCGGGAAAGCACGCCGGAATGCTGCTCACGTGTGTCACGAACGACTGGGACACGGCGGGCTACCTCGACCTCGACCATCCGTTGCAGCGTCATCTGCGCGACACGATCGAACGCCTCACGGGCGAGAAGGTCCAGGCGAGCGTCGTCGACGGATGCGGGGCGCCGATTCATGCGGTGACCCTCAGTGGCCTCGCACGCGGCATTCACCGGATGGGCACGGCATCCGAGCGTTCTCCCTTCGCCCTACACCGTCACGCCGCGGCCGTCGTGCGCGCCGTTCGCGAGAACCCGTGGACGATCGCCGGTCCCGACCAGCCCGACACGCTCATCGCCGAGCGCTTGGGAGTGTTCGCGAAGCTCGGCGCCGAGGGCGTTCAGGTCGCGGTCGCGCCCGATGGCACGACGGTGGCTCTGAAGATGCTCGACGGAGGCCAGCGCGCGGCACCCATCGTCGCCCTCACTCTGCTTCAGACGGCTGGCGCTCTGAGCGCGGCCGATGTCACCCTCGTCGCGAACGATCTGCACCTCGACATACGCGGCGGTTCCGAGATCGTCGGCCGCATCCGCCCCACCGTCGGCGTCTCGTGACGGACGCAAACGTCTGCATCTGACGTCCCGCATTCACCGCCCTCAGGAGGAGAGACCGCATGAGGATCGCCGTTCCGACCGAGGTCAAGAACAACGAGTATCGGGTCGCGCTGACCCCCGCCGGTGCCCACGAACTGGTGCGTGCCGGACACGAGGTGTTGGTCCAGAGCGGTGCCGGAGAGGGATCGTCGCTGCCGGACGCGGAGTATGCCGCGGCGGGCGCGACACTGATCGACGACGCCGACGAGGTGTGGGCAGCAGCCGAGTTGGTATTGAAGGTCAAGGAGCCCGTGGCATCCGAGTATCACCGCTTCCGCTCGGGACTCGTGCTGTTCACCTACCTGCATCTGGCCGCTGACCGTGCGCTGACGGAGCGTCTGCGGGATGACGGGGTCGTCGCGATCGCGTATGAGACCGTCCAGTTGCCGGGCGGCGCCCTCCCCCTTCTCGCGCCGATGAGCGAGGTCGCCGGCCGCTTGGCTCCGACCGTCGGGGCGCACACCCTGCTGAGATCGGAGGGCGGGCTCGGTGTTCTGATGTCGGGTGTTCCGGGGACGCGCCCCGCCCGGGTGACGATCATCGGCGGCGGCGTGGCGGGTGCGAGCGCCGCTGCAGTCGCCGTAGGCCTCGGCGCTGATGTCACGGTCTTCGACACTCAGGTCGCGCGCCTGCGGGAGCTTGACGATCGTTTCGCCGGGCGCGTGAAGACGGCCGCATCCAATCCGCTCGATCTCGACCGGGCGGTGATCGACTCCGATCTCGTGATCGGCGCGGTGCTGGTACCGGGCGCGCGTGCGCCGAAGCTGGTGACCAATGAGATGGTCGCACGCATGCGTCCCGGGAGCGTGCTCGTGGACATCGCCGTGGACCAGGGCGGATGCTTCGAGGACACGCATCCGACGACGCACGCGGACCCCACTTTTCGTGTGCACGGGTCAGTCTTCTATTGCGTGGCGAATATGCCGGGCGCAGTTCCCCATACCTCGACCGCGGCGCTTGCCAACGCGACGCAGCCGTACATCCGTCAGCTCGCGGGCCGCGGGTGGCGCGCGGCGCTGACGGCTGATCCCGCGCTCGCGCACGGCTTGAACGTCGCCGAGGGCCGGATCGTCAACAGGGGCGTGGCGGAGGCGCACGGCCTGCCGTTGGCCCCGCTCGAGGATCTCCTCGGCTGAACTCCCGCCGCGTGCGGTTTTAGGCGAGTCCTCCGTCGATCGAACGCCCGTAGTCGGACGGGTCGTCGGGCACGAGCACCTCGGAGTCGCGGTTGAGCGTCTCACCGCGGAAGAACGGCTTCGAGCGCGGGAACGCGAACCAGATGAACATCAGCACGACGCCGACCGCCAGGGCGCCGATTCCGAGGACGAAGGTGCTTCCGATGCCGAGCAGGGACCCGCTGTATCCGTAGTCGACGTCGTACATGTCGATGGCGGACTGAACGAAGGCGTAGGTGAGCATGAGGGCACCGAGGAGCGGCAGCAGCCCCTTGTAGACGAAGTCGCGCCCCGATCGGAAAAGGTCTTTCCGGAAGTACCAGACGCAGGCGTAGCCGGTGATGCCGTAGTAGAAGGCGATCGCGAGTCCGAGAGAGAGGATCGAGTCCTGCAGGATGTTGTCGCTGATGAGGGTCATGCCGATGTAGTACAGCGACGCGACAACACCCATCACCACGGTCGAGAAGGACGGGGTCTTGTACGTCGGGTGCACCGAGGCGAAACGACGCGGCAGGGCCTTGTAGGCCGCCATGGCGAGGGTGCCGCGAGCGGTGGGAAGGATCGTGGTCTGCGTGGACGAGACGGCCGAGATGAGGACCGCGACGACGAGCACCCACCCGAAGGGGCCGAGCAGGCCGTCTTTGATCGCCAGGAAGAAGTCGTCGGCGTTGGCTTCGTTGCCGAGCCCCGTGCCGTCCGTTCCGAGACCCGCGTACATCATCGCGGCGACCGTAACCGTCACGTAGGTGACGAGCAGGATGACCGTCGTCAGAAGCGCGGCGAGCCCGGGAATGCGCTTGGGGTCCTTCGTCTCTTCGTTGAGCGCCAGGCAGGTGTCCCAGCCCCAGTAGATGAAGAGCGCGAGGAGGACGGCCTCGATGAATCCAGACCAGTCGGTGAACCCGAGGGGGTTGAACCAGGCCCAGTCGAAGGGTGTCGCGTCGGGTGCGGTGCCCGAGAAGAACTGCGTGAGGGCGGCGATGACGAAGATGGCGAGGGCGATGTATTGGATGGCGAGCAGCACGTTCTGCACGCGCTCACCGATCTCGACACCCCGCCAGCTGATCCACGTCATCGCGGCGATGAAGAATACGCCGGTGCCCGTGACGAGCGGAACGTTCTCGGAGAGCGAGCCGTCGCCGATGAGGGACCAGAAGTAAATGGCCGCGATCTGGGCGAGGTTGGCGAGCACGACCATTCCGGCGACGGCCACACCCCAACCGCCCATCCATCCGATGAACGGGCCGAATGCCTTGGTTCCCCAGGTGAAGGTGGTGCCGCAGTCGGGGACGGCTCTGTTCAGCTCGCGGTACGCGAAGGCGATGAAGAGCATCGGGACGAAGGCGATCACGAACGCGATCGGGGCCTGGGCTCCCACGGCGAGCACGACGAAGCCGAGGGTCGCGACGAGCGAGTAGACGGGCGCCGTCGAGGCCAGTCCGATCACCGTCGATCCCCAGAGCCCGAGCGTGCCGGTGGCGAGACCCTTGCCTTCGGGGCGGCGGAGGTCGATCGGAGTGGTGGCGGTCATGTCCACACCTTGGCCGAGCGCACGGCCCCTGCGCAAGTAAAAATCGCGTGGGCGCCTTCCGCCCCCCGTGGGACTCTCCCTCGACACGTGTCCAGCGGTGACCCCGATACCTCTCACGTCACTCCGAGCAGATTCACCCGCACTGGCCGCGAGGCGGGGGCGCACAGCCACGCCCGCCCGGCGCCCGGGCGCGCGTAGGGCGGCAGCGACCGCTCCCCCGCGACGGTCCGCAACTCGGTCGCGCAGTCCGCGTCGATAACCAGGGGATGCCGAGCTCGCAGCTCCTGCAGCAGCCCCCAGCGGGCCAGCCAGTCTTCGCCATCGCCGACGAGAATCTGCGGCTCTCGCGATTCCTCGACGATGTCGGAGATCCGAGATGCCGCGGGGATCTGTCGGAGCAGGCGTACGTCGCGGGAACCGTCCCCACTCGCCCGCAGAGCATCCACAACCGCATCCGTCTGGCGCGTCACGACACCGGTCAGCACCTCGGGGTACCAGTTCGCGAGCCTCGAGGGCGCAGACGACGGGCGCTCGTCGGTCCACGCGAACTGCACGTCCCCGGTCGCCAACCGACCCCGGCCGGGCGGAAGATCGGGCCGGAAGGCGCTGCCTTCGCCGCCCGCCGCGACATGATCCACCCGGGTGCTGAGCGCCAACAGCGCGCGCTGCGGCAACGCATCCACGATCCGAGCCAGTCGCCCCGACAGCGACCGCGCTGTGACGACGAGCCGACCGGCGCGCGCGATCCGGTCCAGTCGTTCGCTCACCGCGACCGAATGGTCGGGCGGAAAGCGCGCGAGAAGGTCGTCCGCGTCATCGATCAGCCACAGCCCGGATTCGTCGGCACCCATGAGCGTGTCCCAGGCCCCCTCGAGATCCTCGGGGACGACGATGGCGTCACCCGCCTGTGCCGCGATGAGCGCGATGATCGACGACTTGCCCGACGCCCCCCGTCCGACGACGGCAAGTCCACCGGTCTCGGCGAGCGCAACCGGGAACTGGCGCTGCCGGGCCGGGTCGTCCGCGAGCGCGAGCAAGACGCCCGCGTCTGCCTCCGAGTGCTCACGCACGGAGCGCTCACGGAGCTGTTCGAGCGTCACCAGGGCCGGAAGCGCCGGAAGCCACGGCGAGCGGGGTGCATCCTGAGTCCGGGTGGAGGCCGCGATGTCTGCGAGATCGGCGATGCTGGTCAGCGCGACTCTCAGGGGATGCGGGGCCGAGTCTCCCGCCCTCCGCACGAAAGCCCGGCCGCTCCCGGGCAACCCGCCAGGCAAACGCGACGCAGAGTCATCACCGATCACCGCGCGGCTGTCGGCAGAGTCCGCGGCGCGTAGCGCAATCCGAAGCGGACAGTTCGCGAGCAGGGCGTCGGGCATGGCGCCCGACACCCGTTGAGACCCGAGCACCAGGTGCATACCGAGCGCGCGTCCCCGGGCCGCGACATCCGCGAAGATCCGATGCAGTCCCTCGTGCTCGGCGAGCAGCGCAGCGAATTCGTCCACGACGATGACGAGCCGCGGCAGATCCACGCGTGGATCCGCAATGTCACGTGCACCGCAGAGGGCGAGTTCGTGCTCGCGCCGCCGCATCTCTGCGCGCAGGCTCGCGATCGCGCGCTCGGCAGAACCGCCATCCAGGTCGGTGATGACACCGGTCACATGGGGTAGGTCGGCGAGTGCGTCGAACGTCATGCCGCCCTTGAAGTCCGCGAGCAGAAAGCTGACCTCTCGCGTCGAGTAGGCGGAGCACAGACCGGCGATCCACGTGGTCAACAGTTCGGACTTGCCGCTGCCCGTTATCCCGGTGATCACCGCATGAGGACCGTCGCGCACGAGATCGACGAGCACGTACCGGTCCCCGTCGCATCCCAGCGCCACCGGCAGGCCACCGGGAGAGCCGACACCCGGCACGTTGCGCAAGGCAGAGAACGTGACCGCCTGATCCGACTCATACCGCCCGTAGAGCTTCTGGCCGCGATCCGTGAGGACTCGGGCCATCGCGCGTGCCTGCGCGTCCGACACGGCCTCGACGGCCAACTCGGTTCGGTCCACCCCGATCACGAGCGTCGCGTCGTCCGGTTCGCGCACGTCCAGGACGACGCCGCATCGGGGATCTATCGTCGACCCCGCGCTCCCCCACGTCAGAAGCACTCCGGTGGGAGCCGGGCCGGCACCGGCCGGGCCGACGACGACCCGCGTCGGACCGTCGCCCCGCTCAGCTTTCGGCAGTGCTCCGCTCGGTGCTTGGTGATGAGGAAGCCCCGACATCCATTCCCATTTGTCAGACCGCGCGCTCTCGATCCGGAGCGTCTCGGGCGTGTGGGTGAGGCAGAGCTGCAGAACGAGTGCTCGGAGGACGGCCAGGGCCAGCGACGGTTCACCGCGTACGGCGATGCCCCCTCGCCAATCGGCCGTCAGAGGCGCATCGGCCAGACGGGCGGATGCACGCCTCAACCGCTCGGCCTCGGGTCGGGATGTGTCGCCCGTCAGCCGCGTCATGCTCGGTCGTCGCCCGTGACCGAGGACGGCGAGGTCGCGCGAGCCCGGCGGTGCGGCTCGCCAGATCTGCTCGGCTCGAAGAGCGAACGCCGCCACATCCGGGTGTTTTGCGCGCAGTTCGCTCCGTTCACGGCTCTGGCGCTCGATCGCGGCGGCTTCGACCTCGGCCAGGGCTCGCGCGTACTCGACCTCGGAGCGTGCCCGCTGCCGACGACCGCTACGGGCATGGTCGATGAGCCCGCCAAGAGCGACAAGTGGACCCAGCAGCGCGAAGAGCAAGGCGAAAGGCGAACCGATGATGGCCCACAAGGCGACCCCGCCGATGAGCGGCACGATGGTCGCCACAACCGGAAATGACGCACGGGTGGGAGCGACTGGGACCGCGGGCAGCGTCAGAGGTTCGTCGAAAGACACGCAACCAGTCAATGCGTGTCATGGCCGGCGTGAACGCCGGATCCCCCGAACTCGGGATCAGGAGGCGGAATCAGCCTCTGGGGAGGACGCGCCCGAAATGGATGTCTGCGGACGTCGTGCGGATCCGCGCTCGGCCGTATCGGTGTCGTCATCGGTGAGGTCGGGTGGCCGCGTCCCCGGCCGCCGCACGTCTACCACGACGATCGAGATGTTGTCGCGGCCGCCGTTGTCGAGGCAAGCCTGCATCATCTGCTCGATCGCGACCTGCGGGTCTTCGTTCTCGAGCAGGAAGTGACGGATGCCGAAGTCCGTGAGCTCCTTGGTCAGACCGTCCGAGCAGATGACGAAGCGATCACCGTCCAGCACGTCGAGTCGGATGTAATCGGGATGAACGCTCTCGCTCGGCCCGACCGCGCGGGTGATCACGTTGCCGTACGGGTGATTCTCGGCCTCTTCGGGACTGAGGCGACCGGAGGCGATCAGCTCCTGGACGACCGAGTGATCCGTGGTGACCTGAGCCAGCGTGCCATCACGCAGCAGGTAGACCCGAGAATCCCCGATATTGAGCGTGACCCAGGTGGGTTCGACGCCCGTGGTCTCGAGGAAGATCCCGGTGACGGTTGTGCCGGTACCGTCATCCGTCGCCTCGGGGTGGGCGATGATGTCCTTCACCGCCCGCGAGAGAGCCTTCTCGATCGACTTCGGATTGATCCGGCCGTCGCGCACCAGATCACCGAGACGATCGACGGCACTCGCACTCGCGATCTCGCCGCCGAGGTGCCCGCCCATCCCGTCCGCGACGATAAAAAGCGGATAGTCGGCGAGGACGGCGTCCTGGTTGAGCTCGCGTCGCATCCCTCGATGCGTCACCGCAGCCCACGAGAGCGAAAGTTCGCCACCGCCCTTGAGCGTCACGGTGCGGCGATCTGCGATCGCGTCGAATTCGGGCACGCGGTCATCCCTCCGATGGGCCAGCGACTCGGTGCGCCGAGATCACGCCGACCGCGCGCGGCGCGGCGCGGCTTACACATCCTAGTAGACCGCTCCCGACCTGCGGATTTCGCTCGACGGTCCAGGCATCACCCTGAGAGGTGACACCGGCAGCCACACCGTGTTCGCTCTGGGCGAACAGGCGTCGTCGGGCAGACGGACGAGTCCGAGCGTGGTGGTAGTGATCGGGTCGCTGGCACGACGAAACCCCCGCCAGGAACAGAGCGGGGGTTTCGACGGTCGTGATTACGGCCGGGGCGCGTTCGGGTCCTCGGGCGCTGCCGGAGGCGCCGGAGGCGCGGCGGGCGGCGGGTACGAGCCCGCCGGGGGCGGGTAGGCGCCGGGCTGGGTGGCCGGGTTGGACGGGAATCCGCCGGCAGGCGTCTGGACGGGGATACCGCTCCAGACCGTCTTGTCGGCGAGGAAGGTGCGCGCCCACGGAGCTGCCGGAATCGCGGTGTTCCAGCGCGACTTGTCGAAGGCCAGGATGCCGAGCCACACGATCGTGAGGAAGAAGTAGAGGATCAGCCAGACGGCTTCCTTCTGGAGCTTCAGCCCCACACGCCACGCAGCCATGAGCGTGTATAGGAAAGCTGCGAGCAGGATCAGCTGCCCGAGGACCGGGACCCAGCTCAACACTCCGCCGGCGAGCCACAGGACAAGCAGCCACCAGGGGTTGAGGTCGCCGAGCTTGACGAAGATCAGGGTGTTGTAGATCGGCACCCAGGCGCGCCACTTGCCCTGGACGCCGGCCTTCTCGAAGATCTTCATGAAGAAAATGGAGCCGATGATGTATCCGGCGAGGGCGATCAAGAGGAAAAGGGGCAGGAGGATGAGCAGGAAGGCGAGCGCTGCTGCACCGGACCCGTCGTCGTAGCTGATGCTCAAAGGCATGATGATATCCATCTGTCGGGGCCTGTCGGCCGCGGTTCGCAACCCATAGGGGCGCGTGTCACATGGTAGCGAGATTCCGAGCGAACATGCAGGAGAATCTCAGGTAACTCCAGATCTTGCTACGACCAGCGACCAGACGCGATCCTCTCCGGGGCGCACATCGATGCCAGCGGCACTCGCCCATCGAGCGAACGCCGCGGCCGTTCGAATGCGCGGCCGATCGAGTGCGAGACGTCGCGTGAGCTCACCCTTCGCGTGCTTGTTGAAGTGATTGAGTGCCCGCACCGATCCCCCCTCGTCCGACGCCGTGACGACACGCAGGTAAACCGACGGCGTCGACGGCGGGAGGGGCCCCAGGGCGACATACGCCTCAGACCGAAGATCCAGGACGAACGAAGCGCCGGATGCCTCGACCGCGGCCGTGACCGCGGCTGCCCAGTGTCGGCGGAGAGGCCCGAGCGCCGGCATCGACGCGGTCGCGCCCAGACGGTAGGCGGGAATCGGATCGAGCGCACCGACGGGGCCGAACGGAGCGCTGTGGATCATGACGTGGCTGCCGAGCCAGCGCCGCGCGGCCGGGCCGAGCTCTCCTGCCGCGAGGGCGTCGTAGAGGACGCCGGTGTACCGGTCGACGGCGGCCATGACCGGTGCCATCCGCAACGCGGAATTCACCTCGATCTCGCCGAGTTGGCGCGGACCCAATCCGAGCACGCGCGCGGCCAGAGCGGAATCGCTCGATAACTCGACAAGAGCGTCGATGGCCTTCTGCCGTGAGGGCATCAGGGAAGGTAGCGCAAGCGCGCTCAGGTCGAGGGATCCTGTGCCGCCGGGCCTCTTGGTCTCGGATGGGGGAAGCAGGATCAGCACGAAGACTCCGGAGCGCGGGATGCGGGTGAGGGATCACGAACGAACGAAGGCGAGGAGCCCCATGGGCCCCTCGCCTTCATGCCGTCGGAATTAGCTGACCAGCGCCGCGTTGCCCGCAACGATGGTGAGCTCGTCGCCCTCCATCGAGAGGAATCCGTCCTGCGCGCTGGCGAGGACCTTCGAGCCGTCGGGCTGCGTGATGCGCACCTGGCCCTCGGCAAGGATCGCGAGGATCGGTTCGTGACCAGCCATCAGACCGATCTCGCCTTCGACCGTCTTGGCGATGACCAGCGTCGCCTCGCCGGACCACACCTCCGCGTCCGCGGAGACCAGGCTCACGTTGACGGGCATGTTCAGCCGTTTTCCTTCTGGATCTGCGCCCAACGCTCTTCGACGTCGCCGATACCGCCGACGTTGAAGAAGGCCTGCTCGGCCACGTGGTCGAAGTCACCCTTGACGATCGCGTCGAACGACTCGATGGTCTCCTTGATCGGAACCGTCGAACCCTCGACACCGGTGAACTTCTTCGCCATGTAGGTGTTCTGCGAGAGGAACTGCTGGATGCGGCGTGCACGCGACACGACGACCTTGTCCTCTTCCGAGAGCTCGTCGACACCGAGGATCGCGATGATCTCCTGCAGTTCCTTGTTCTTCTGCAGGATCTGCTTCACGGCGGTCGCCACACGGTAGTGGTCGGCACCGATGTAGCGCGGGTCGAGGATACGGCTCGTCGACGTCAGCGGGTCGACGGCCGGGTACAGACCCTTCGACGCGATCTCGCGCGAGAGCTCGGTCGTGGCGTCGAGGTGGGCGAACGTCGTCGCGGGCGCCGGGTCGGTGTAGTCGTCGGCGGGGACGTAGATCGCCTGGAGCGAGGTGATCGAGTGACCACGCGTCGAGGTGATGCGCTCCTGGAGAACACCCATCTCGTCGGCGAGGTTCGGCTGGTATCCCACGGCAGACGGCATACGGCCGAGCAGCGTCGAAACCTCGGAACCGGCCTGCGTGAAGCGGAAGATGTTGTCGATGAAGAGCAGCACGTCCTGCTTCTGCACGTCGCGGAAGTACTCCGCCATCGTCAGCGCCGACAGGGCGACGCGCAGACGCGTTCCCGGCGGCTCGTCCATCTGGCCGAAGACGAGGGCCGTCTTCTCGAAGACACCCGCCTCTTCCATCTCGTGGATCAGGTCGTTGCCCTCACGGGTGCGCTCGCCGACACCGGCGAACACGGAGACACCACCGTGGTCCTGCGCGACGCGCTGGATCATTTCCTGGATGAGGACCGTCTTGCCGACACCGGCACCTCCGAAGAGGCCGATCTTTCCACCCAGCACGTACGGCGTGAGCAGGTCGATGACCTTGATGCCGGTCTCGAACATCTGCGTCTTCGACTCGAGCTGGTCGAAGTTCGGGGCCTTGCGGTGGATGCCCCAGCGCTCGGTGATCTCGATCTTCTCGCCCGGCTTGGCGTTGAGGACCTCGCCGATGACGTTGAACACCTTGCCCTTGGTGACATCGCCGACGGGCACCGTGATGGGGCCGCCGGTGTTGCGCACCTCCTGGCCACGGACGAGGCCGTCCGTGGGCTTCAGGGCAATGGCGCGAACGAGGTCGTCACCCAGGTGCTGGGCGACCTCGAGCGTCAGCTCGGTCGACTCTTCGCCGATCGTGATCGTGGTCTTCAGCGCGTTGTAGATGTCGGGGATCGCGTCGTGCGGGAACTCGATGTCGACGACGGGACCGTTGACGCGCGCTACGCGCCCGACGACCGCGGTCTCCGTCGTTTCGGCGGTGGCGGTGGGGGTCATGGTCTTCTTCTCTTTCGTGTGGGCTTACGTGCTCGAGATGCTTATTTACTCGAAGCCAGGGCGTCGGCGCCGCCGACGATCTCGGCGATCTGCTGCGTGATTTCTGCCTGGCGCGCGTTGTTGCGCAGACGTGTGTACGTCGTGATGAGCTTGTCGGCGTTGTCGCTGGCCGACTTCATCGCCTTCTGCGTTGCGGCATGCTTTGCGGCAGACGACTGCAGGAGGGCGTTGAAGACGCGGCTCTGGATGTAGACGGGCAGAAGCGCGTCGAGAACCGTCTCGGGGTCGGGCTCGAACTCGTACAGCGGGTAGACCGCGTGCGAGTCGGGCTGGGATGCATCCGACTCGACAACCTCGAGGGGCAGCAGACGAACGGTTTCGGCCGACTGCACCATCATGCTGACGAAGCGGTTGTAGACGAGGTGGATCTCATCGACGCCATCCGTGTCTCCGCCACGACGATACGAATCGAGCAGCTCGGCGCTGATCTTCTCGGCGGTCGTGAACTGCGGGGTGTCGGTGTCGCCGATCCACTGCGCCGCGCTCGCGAGCTTGCGGAACTGGAAATAGCCGACGGCCTTGCGCCCGACGAGGAAGTACGTGACTTCCTTGCCCTGCGAACGCAGGAGGGCAGCGAGTTCGAGGCCCTCACGCAGGATCTGGGAGTTGAACGCTCCCGCGAGCCCGCGGTCCGAGGTGAAGATGACGACGGCCGACCGGCGGATGACCGGGCGTTCCGTCGTGAGCGGGTGTTCGACGTTGGAGTGGGTCGCGACCGCCGAGACGGCCCGCGTCACGGCGCGCGCGAAAGGTGAGGACGCCTTGACGCGCGCCATCGCCTTCTGAATGCGCGAAGCCGCGATCAGCTCCATCGCTTTGGTGATCTTCTTGGTCGTCTGAGCAGAAGAGATCTTCTGCTTGTAGACCCGTAGTTGTGCGCCCATGGTTTCGCTGTCGCGTCTCCTTAGCCCCGGCGGCCCTTGACGATGCGCTCCTGGTTGACGTCCTCGGCCTCCGCGGCCTCGACCTCTTCGTGTCCGGGAGCGGAAATGCTCTGGCCCTTGCCACCCTGGAACTCGAGGGTGAAGGCGTCGACCTGCTTGTCGAGCTCGGCCAGGGTGTCATCGTCCAGCACGTTGGTCGTGCGGAGCGTGGTCAGGATTTCGGTGTTGCGTCGCAGGTGATCCAGCAACTCGCTCTCGAACCGCAGCACGTCCTCGACGGCGATCGTGTCGAGCTTGCCGTTGGTGCCGGCCCAGATCGAGACAACCTGGTCCTCGACCGGGTAGGGCGAGTACTGCGGCTGCTTCAGCAGCTCCGTCAGGCGGGCGCCACGTGCCAGCTGGCGACGCGACGTCGCGTCGAGGTCGCTCGCGAACATCGCGAAGGCCTCGAGCGAGCGGTACTGGGCGAGCTCGAGCTTGAGCGTTCCCGAGACCTTCTTGATCGACTTGACCTGTGCGTCACCACCGACACGCGAGACAGAGATACCCACGTCGACCGCGGGACGCTGGTTGGCGTTGAACAGGTCGGACTGCAGGAAGATCTGGCCGTCGGTGATCGAGATCACGTTGGTCGGGATGTACGCCGAGACGTCGTTCGCCTTGGTCTCGATGATCGGAAGACCGGTCATCGATCCCGCGCCGAGTTCGTCGGAGAGCTTCGCACAACGCTCCAGCAGACGGGAGTGCAGGTAGAAGACGTCACCCGGGTAGGCCTCGCGGCCCGGCGGGCGGCGCAGCAAGAGGGAGACGGCGCGGTAGGCCTCGGCCTGCTTCGACAGGTCATCGAAGATGATCAGGACGTGCTTGCCGCCGTACATCCAGTGCTGACCGATGGCCGAACCCGTGTAGGGCGCGAGGTACTTGAAGCCGGCGGGGTCGGACGCGGGCGCGGCGACGATGGTGGTGTACTCCATCGCTCCGGCGTCCTCGAGCGCGCCCTTGACGGCGGCGATCGTGGAGCCCTTCTGGCCGATGGCGACGTACACGCAGCGAACCTGCTTGTTCTCGTCGCCCGACGCCCAGTTGTCCTTCTGATTGATGATCGTGTCGATCGCGATGGCCGTCTTACCGGTCTGACGGTCGCCGATGATCAGCTGACGCTGACCACGGCCGATCGGGATCATCGCGTCGATGGCCTTGATGCCGGTCTGCATGGGCTCGTGCACCGACTTGCGCTGCATGACGCCGGGGGCCTGGAGCTCAAGAGCACGACGCCCCTCGGTTGCGACCGGGCCGAGACCGTCGATCGGGTTGCCGAGCGGGTCGACCACGCGGCCCAGGTAGCCGTCGCCGACGGCGACCGAGAGGACCTCGCCCGTGCGGGTGACCTGTCCACCGGCTTCGATGCCCGAGAACTCGCCCAGGATGACGACACCGATCTCGTGCTCGTCGAGCGTCTGCGCGAGACCCTGCGTGCCGTCCTCGAAAATCAGGAGCTCGTTCGCCATGACGCCGGGCAGGCCCTCGACGTGGGCGATGCCGTCCGCGGCGTCGACAACCGTGCCGACCTCGGTCGCGGCGGCGCCCGTGGGCTCGTACGCTGCGGCGAAGTCCTTCAGCGCGTCACGGATGACGTCGGGGCTGATCGATAGTTCTGCCATTGTCTTCCTCTATCTTGAGAGTTCTGTCTGGTGCGAAGCTCGCGCTGCGCGTTCCGCACGGGGTGCGGGAATCCTGGGTGTCAGCCCGCCAACCGCTGGCGGAGTTCCGCGAGGCGAGCCGAGACGGATGCGTCGATGACATCGTCCGCGATCTGCACGCGCAGGCCCCCGACGACGGCCTCGTCGACCACCGTGTTCAGGGATACGTCGCGGCCGTACTTCGCGCTCAGCAGGCGAATCAGCTGCGCCGCCTGCGCGTCCGTGAGGGGCGTGGCCGTCGTGACGGTCGCAACCGTCCGGTTCAGCTCGTCCGAGACGATCCGCATGGTGCGCGAGAGCGACTCGCGGATGCGGCGCTCCCCCGGCTGCTGCACGATCGACGAGACGATCAGGGCGGTGCCCGCGCTGACGCGACCGGCGAGCAGCGTGTCGACGAGCGCGCCCTTCGCGGTCGCGTCGCCGAGGCGGCTGCCGAGCGCGAGCTCGAGCTCCGGATTCGCCGTGACCGTCCGCGAGAACGAGAACAACTCGCCCTCGATGTCGGAGGCACTCGTCGTGCCCGCACCCGCCGAGATCGCCACGACGCGGATCGCGAGCTCTTCGATTCCGGCGATCAGATCGGCGGCCGAAGACCACCGCTGCTCGACGGCGAACGCGAGAAGGGAGACGCTCGTCGGTGCGAACGTCGCGCCGAAGACATCCTCGACGACCTTCCGACGCGACTGCGGCGATGCCGACGGGTCGGCGAGCGCACCGCTCAGGTGCGACGAAGAACCGACGACCCGTGCCGAGTGGAAGAGCTGGCTCGCGACGGCGAGATCGAGGCCCTTCGCACCGGCAAGCTCGGCGTTCGTCGCGCGCTGCGCCTGAGTGGTCGCGCTGCCCATTACTCGGCCTTCCCCGCAGCAGCCTTTTCGGATGCCTCGAGCTCGGCCAGGAAGCGGTCGACCACGGACTTCGCCTTCGCGTCGTCGGAGAGCGTCTCTCCGATGACTCCGCCGGCGAGGTCGAGCGCGAGCGTTCCCACCTCGGAACGCAGCGAGACGAGTGCGCCCTGGCGCTCGGCTTCGATCTGCGCGTGCGCCGTCGCGGTCTGACGCGCGGCCTCGGCGGCTGCGGCGTCCTTGGCCTCGGCGAGAATGCGCTTGCCGTCCTCACGGGCGGCCTCGCGGATCTCACCGGCCTCGCGGCGGGCGTCGGCCAGCTGCGCGGTGTACTCCTGCAGCGCTGCCTCGGCCTGCTTCTGCGCCTCGTCAGCCTTCGCGATGTTGCCCTCGATCGCGGCGGACCGCGCGTCGAGCAGCGCCGTCATCCGCGGAAGGATGACACGCCAGAACACCAGCAGGATGACGACGAAGCACACCGCAGACCAGACGATGTCGTACATCGCCGGAATGAGCGGGCTGGGCGCCTCGCCCTTGCCTTCAGCGGCAAGAGTGACAAGAGCGTTCAGCATCCTGTCTCCTTAAGTGAGGGTCTGATGGCTTAGAAGCCGAAGATGAAGCCGGTCGCGATACCGATGAAGGCGAGCGCCTCGGTGAACGCGATACCGATGAACATCAGGACCTGAAGGCGGCCGGCCAGTTCGGGCTGACGCGCGACGCCCTCGATGGTCTTGCCGACGACGATGCCCACGCCGATGGCCGGGCCGATCGCGGCGAGGCCGTATCCGACGGTCGCGACGGAGCCGGTGACCTGGGCGAGAACCGTAGTTGCATCCACGGGTATGTTTCCTTTCGGTGAGGGGCGGCGGTTGCCGACCCGATCAGTGCTCTTCCGCCACCGCGAGCTGGATGTAGACCGCGGAGAGGATGGTGAAAACGTAAGCCTGGAGGAACGCCACCAGGATTTCGAAGAGGGTGAAGGCGAACCCGAACGCGAGCGTTCCGACGCCGAGCAACGACCAGAAGCCGCCGAGCGAGAAGATGAAGAACTGCGTCGCCGCGAAGAACAGCACCAGCATGAGGTGCCCGACGATCATGTTCATCAAGAGTCGGAGCGTCAGCGTGACGGGCCGGATGATGAAGGTCGAGAGGAACTCGAGCGGGATGATGATGATGTACAGCGGCCACGGCACGCCCGAGGGCATCAGCGAGTTCTTGAAGAAGTTGCCCGGGCTCTTGCGCACACCCGCATAGATGAACATGACGTACGCCACGATCGCGAGGAGCAGCGGCATGGCGATGACGCTCGTGCCGGCGATGTTCAGGAACGGGATGACTCCCGTGATGTTCATGAACAGGATCAGGAAGAAGAACGTCGTGAGGATCGGCAGGAACCGGTTGCCGTCCTTGCGTCCGAGCAGGTCGTGCGCGATGTTGACGCGGACGAAGTCCAGGCCCATCTCGACGACGCTCTGGAACCGTCCGGGAACGACCTTCATGCGGCGTGTGCCGACCAGGAAGACGACGATCAGGACGACGGTCGCGAGAATCTGGATCAGGTTGATGCGCGTGAGCGCGAACCAGGTTCCCTCGAAAAGGACGGCGTCAGGGAAGAACTCCCAGATCGACGGCGGATGGAATCCACCATCGTCAGTGCTTGCGGTGGCGATCAAAGTCGCGGCTTGAGTCAACTGCGCTGGCTCCAGCTTCGGGGGCACCGGTCGAGACCGATGCGACGGGAATGGTGAGAGTCAACCGCGGCGGTGCACGTCACTGTGTATCGGTGAGACTGCGGAAAAGACTGCCGAAAAAATGTCTAACGACGGTGTCTGTTACGACTGTGTCTGTCACGAACCTCAGTTCGATGCACGGCCCAGGGGAACGCCTCAACCCTATCAAGGATCTGGGCAGGTCACGAATCCGCGGGCGGCTTCGTGATGGCCTGCGGGGTTTCAGGGGCACTGCTATCCCCCGGCAACGTCACATCGCTCACGTACGGCAGTCGCATCCGCAGCATGACGACGACGTCCACCACGAGCGAGGCGACGATTCCGGCGACCAGTCCGATGAAGAAGACGGGCGGGACGATCCACTCCTGCCCGCGCAGCACCAGCAGGACGACGATGAATACGACGAACTTCAGCAGCCAGCCGCCCAGCACGATGCCGAAGAAGATCGGGACGAAGAGGGGGTCGCCGAACCAGCGGTTGGCGATCAGGATGCTGATGGCCGTGATGCCGAGGAAGACGGCGGCGGTCAGCACCCCCGAGAGGGCGCTCAGCGCCCCGTCCGCCTGGGCCACGCTGAAGCCGACGAGTACGCCCACGACGATGAGGGCCGCCGTGAGTATCACGCTCCAGCGCAGTGTCGCGGCGAGAATGGGCGTGCTGGCGACGACCCGGTCCGAGGGCGGGGATGAGCGTGTCTTCTTCATGGCAGTTCCTCCACGGGGGTCAGAATCTCTTCGGCGGTGCGGGGGTCCGCCTCACGCCGGCGGCGCCTCGAGGGCATGAACGTCAGGACGAGGCACGCCGCGGCGCCGATCGCGGCGAAGCCGACCCCGATCCAGTAGGACAGTTGGTTGCGCTCGGCGATGAACATGAGCAGCACCGCGAGGCTGATGACCGCGGTCCAGGCGTAGAAGATCAGCACGGCGTCGCGGTCGCTGTGGCCCATGTCGAGCATGCGGTGATGCAGGTGCTTGCGGTCGGGCGAGAACGGGCTCTTGCCCGCGCGCAGGCGGCGCAGCACCGCCATCCCGAAATCGAGCAGGGGCAGCAACACGACGACGACGGGCAGCACGATCGGAATGAAGGCACCGAGCAGCTGCGAGCGGCCGATGTCCTCCGGGTCGAGAGCGCCCGGCGGGATGGCGCCCGTGATCGCGATCGCCGATGTCGCCATGAGCAGGCCGAGCAGCAGAGCACCCGAGTCGCCCATGAAGAGCTTCGCCGGACTCCAGTTGAGGGGCAGGAAGCCGAGGCACGCGCCCACGAGCACGGCGGCGATGAACGTGGCGAGCGAGAAGTTGTTCGTCGCGAACTCGCGCAGCAACAGATAGGAGTAGACGAAGAACACACCGTTTGCGATCAGGCACACGCCTGCGACGAGGCCATCCAACCCGTCGATGAAGTTGACCGCGTTCATCACGATGACGATCGAGAAAACGGTCAGGGTGAAACTGACCCAGCTCGAACCGACCGTAAGGCCGCCGATGGGCAGCGAATAGATCTGCAGACCCCCAACGCCCGCAATCAGGCCGGCCGCGAGAAACTGGGCGCCGAGCTTGATGAGCCAGTCGAGATCCCACAGGTCGTCAACCACGCCGACGATGACGATCAACAGCATCGCGCCGAGGATCCCGTAGATCTGCTGCGGGACGAACCAGAACGGATTGAAGAAGTCGTTCGCGCGCGACACGACGAAGGCGGCGACGATGCCGAAGAACATCGCGACTCCGCCGAGCCGTGGCGTCGGGGTCTTGTGGACATCGCGCTCCCGGATACCGGGATACAGCTTGAAACGCATGCTGAGCTGCCATACCGCCCATGACAGAACGAACGTCAGGAACGCCGTGAAGAGGATCGTGAAGATGTACTGCTTCACGCGCCGACATCCGGTTCGAGCGAGTCGCCCAGCAGCTCGCGCAACCGTTCGGTCGACACGGCGCCCTCGCGAAGAACCCGCACCCGAGCATCCTTCTCCCGGCGAGCCAGGGCCGTCGCATCGATGATCGTCGAGGCCACACCCGTGCTCGAGGGACCGTCGTCGAGATACACCTTGACGCTCGAGCGCAGCATCCGCTCGGCTTCGAGAACGGAGGTCGCGGCCGGACGGCCCGTGAGGTTGGCGCTCGAAACCGCGAGCGGCCCGGCGTCCTGGATGAGGTCGAGGGTGACGCGGTTATCGGGCATCCGCACGGCGACCGTGCCGTGCGTCTCGCCGAGATCCCACGCGAGCGAGGGCTGGCTGGGCAGCACGATCGTCAGACCACCTGGCCAGAACTCACCGATGAGCTGTTCGATCGACTCGGGGACCTCACTGACGAGTGCGGCAAGCATCGGCGCGCCCGAAACGAGCACGGGCGGAGGCGATTGGCGACCGCGCCCCTTGGCGGCGAGCAGGCTCGCGACGGCCGCCGGGCTGAAGGCATCCGC
>NZ_HG779594.1:0-10773 GCF_000582705.2 Microbacterium sp. C448 | reverse complement strand
CCGAAGGCTCATCGGTGGATCGAGGCTTAGTACCGGGTGCACTCGCGACGGCTCGCCGTACCGCTTGGTCCTTGTCCTTCGCGAGAAGCTCGAAGGTCGCCGAGCTTACATACCCACTGCTGCGCACTTGGGAGATTCGCTTCGCGATCGGTTCCACAGGAGTCGTGGCCACGACGATCGCACGGAGATCCTCCTGCTCGTAGAGATACGCTCGCGTCGATGTTGGTGTTGCGGGATTCTCTGCCAGGGCCCGGGCTATTGCCCGCATGTTCGCCTTCTCCCGGTCGTGCCAACTGAACAAGCCCGACAAGGTCTCCGCCGAGGCTTGCATGTTCCTCGCCACCGCCAGCTTGATCTCTTGCGGCGCGTCGCGCCACGTGAGGCGGGAGAGAGTCGCTACCGGTGTCGAAGGATTACCAGCCGCAGCAACCTTCTCCGCGAGAGTGACTCCACGGCCGCCAAGTATGTTTCCGAGAACAGCTGCAGGCGTGCTCGGGTTGCCTAGCGCGGCGGCTCGAACGTGCTCGTCCCGGCTATTCGCGAGACGCTCCAGCGTGGCTTCAGGGGCGGAGGGGTTACCAGCGACCGTGGCGACAATGCCGAGTACGCTGTCGCCCGCCAGAGCAGCCAGAGCACTCGGGGGGGTGCTGGCGTTGCACGCAACGAGCGCGCGAAGCTCCGGGTTCCCGCTTCGCGCGAGCCTTGCCAGCCGCGCCGGCCGAGTCTGCGGGTCTTGTGCCGCGGAACGGCCGAACATCACGGCATCCGACTCGTCGACACCCGAGACGTATGGCATCGCGTTCCCGGTTGGAACCACGACGGGCAAGGCGTTCCGGGCATCGACGCTCCTCGGGCAGCGGGCAACGTGGATCAACACTATCGACAACATTCGACATGGCGTTCCGTGCCACCCGAACCTGCTGACGCAGTCACTTCATTGAGTAGCGTGGATCGTCATGGGTGGTGTTCAACGACTCCTCGACGAAATCGAATCGCGCGGATGGTCAGACGTCGGGAAGACAGTCTGCTCGGCATGCTTGACCGATTACGCGCTCAGCGCGGCGGTCCGTGAATCCGGCGGACGGGCGCCTTGTGACTACTGTCACAACTCACCCAGTCACCCCGAGGCAAGCGCGTCCGTCAACGTCGTGCTCGACCTCATCGTCGACGGCTTCCGGTACGAGTACGAGGATCCGGTAGAGCAGGTGGTCTACTCCTCCGCAGACGGTGGATACCAGATGGGCCTGCTGGATCCGTGGGACCTCCTGGGGAATCACGAGGTTACGGAAGATGGGCGCCTGTTTGAAGACCTAGCCACTGCGATCCAGCAAGACGCATGGGTCCAACGAGACCCCTACGCGGCCTCACCGACAGACGCCCTGCGGTGGGGATGGGAGGCGTTTCGCCAATATGTGAAGCATCGACGGCGATACACGTTCCTTGTCCGCGACACCACATCCATGTACGGCGCAGGCGAGATCACGATGGATGCGATCCCAGCGGCACTTGCCGACGCAGTGGAGACCGCGGGCCAGATACGGACACTCGACGCGGGAACGAAGTGGTGGCGTGTGCGTGTACACGCGTCTGGGGAGCACCATCGTTCGGCGACAGCGCTCGGATCGCCACCTGACCAATGGGCGAAGGACAACCGCATGACAGCCAAGGGCATGGGAGCGTTCTACGGTGCGACCACCGCCGTCGGCGCCCAAGCGGAAGTCGCTGGGTACGCGGGGCCGAAGGACGAAGGGACGATCGGGGCGTTCAAGCTGCTGCGCGACATCACGGTGGTGGATCTGACGATGGTCGACGAGGTGCCCTCACTCTTTGATCCCGATCGACGACATGAACGGGCACCGATTGCCTTCATGCGCGACTTCGTTGAGGATGTCGCTCGCGTCGCTGATCCGAGTGATCGCCAGAACCTGGACTACGTCCCGACACAGATCGTGGCGGAGTACCTGCGATACGAGCTGCGCGGTCCCGCAGGTCCCGTGGACGGCATACTGTGGCGCTCATCTAAAGATCCGGCGGTCACAAACTGCGTGGTTTTCGCGGCGAACGAACGGATGACTGACGCCGGTCATGCCAACGCCGACTCCCTCCTCGAACTTGACCCAGCCACAGTCCGAGTGATTGCGGCACCGCTTTGAGCGCCAGTTCAGCGAGAGTCTGCCATACCGATTAGGCCATACCGACGCCCGTTCGCGGGAACGCTGGATCGGTGGCGAAGCGGACCAGACCCGAGGATGCGGCCTGGAGCGACTACGCCGGGCAGCTCGCCACGAACCTTCAGCGACTTCGACACGAGCGCGGGCTCAGTCAAGAGGACGTCGCGTACCGCTCGGGGTTAACGCGCTACACGTACCAGAAGTACGAGAAGGGCGAGTCGAAGCCGGGGACGCCGGCGAATCCGACGATCCGCACCCTTCTCGCGATGTCGCAGACCCTGGGCGTCGCGCTCACGGACATCCTTCCGCCAGAAGCTCCCGACCTTCGGCTCCGCTGACGCCGAACGCCTCGGCCAGCTCGCGCCGCACCTCGACCCCCAGTTCCGTCAGGGTGAGCGGCTGTCCCCGCTGGGCTCGCGTGATCAGCGCACCACCCGCATCCGACCCAATGCGCTTCATCTGATTCGCCAGGATGCTGAGGGTCACGCCGATCTCGCGAGCGGCTGCCGTCATGGTGTCGTGCCGGGCAACGATGAGGAACCGCTCTGCTCGCTGCGTGGCATCCTGACCGACGAGGATCGTGCGCAAGAGCGGCGAGTCTCCGGCGCGCGGGTCGACGCGGATCGCAGTCGCTCGGCTCGCGCTCCCGCGGGCACGACGCGGGATACCGGCGGCCTCGAGGTGGCGATTGATCGTGGTCATCGTCACCCCCACCTCGGCCGCGATCTCGGGGATCGTGTGGCGCTCGACGATGTACCGCTCCCGTAGCCACTCCGGGTCGATCACGGTGCTTCTGCGACCGCGGCGCGTCTCCACTTCCTCGGCCGCGAGCACGCGACCGACAGTCTGACGGGCGACACCGTGGTCGAACGCGATCTCGCTGACCGAGCGCCCGGCGGAGTATGCAGCGACCGCACGCACCGAGTTCACCGCAGCCCGGGCGGGGCGGGCTTGCGGCCATCGTCCTTCGTTCGGGCTGGCGACCTCGTCTGAGACCCCGACAACCCCCAGCTCCGGCACCCACGAGACGGGCTCGTCGACGCCTTGCAGCCTCAGGAAGTCAGCGCCAACCGCGTCGAGTGCCGCCGCGACGGCAGCTGGCATGCCGGCTCGAAGGTCCCGTACCGCCGCGAAAGGAGGGAACCCGGGCTCGTCGGCGAACGGAGCCCGCGCCAGCCTGTTCCCGCTGAGCAGCACGTAGAGGTGTGCTCGAGCGACCTGCCAACGGCGAACCCCACCCGGCAGCACGTTCCTGCTTCGGCAGATCTCGCGCCACTCGTCGCGAGGCAGGATGCCGGAGTAGTCGATCGCCCGGCGGCGTGCAAAGTCGATCGGCGTCGGCGTCTCGTCGAGGAACGCAGCGATCCGCGCGATCGCGCGGATCGTGTCGGCCTCGGGCGCATTGCGGCCAAAGGAGCGCATGACGTGGCTGACCTGACGTCCCTTGGCCTCCTGATCGAGGAGCTTGATCGCTGAACCGTGAGTGAGTCGCGTCCCAACGAAGACCACCGCCGCCGCCAAAGCGCCGCCGGCGATCTCCGCGTCGAGCCGCCGTGGTGCGAGCCGAGCGGTCCATTCGGGCCAGAGAACCGCTGGGAGCTTCGCAGCGCGAACTTCCGGGTTGGTCACCCACACCTTCACGGCCTGAAGGGTCGCTGTGGGGCGTCTCGTTCGGCCGAGCGCACGACTCACGTGGTCTCGCAGGGGTGGGGAGTAGTGGTCGAGTGCCGTATGGATGCTCACGCGTCCGCGCAGCAGGTCGGTGATTCGTTCGCCTGCCTGCAGCGCCTCGAAGGCGATGGTGTTTCCGAGCGCGACCTCTCGGGCGGTGCTTGGCCGCAGCTCCACCTTTCCGGTACGTCGGTGGGACGTGATCGGGCTCGCGTCGGCCTGGCCTTCCGGCATCCACTCGAATCGCTCTCCGTCGACGAGCGCCTGTCGTCCCGCGCGAGACAGCAACAGCATGTCGGACAGGACCTGGATCGTGCTCGGTCGACCGTCTGCGTAGATGCCGAACTCGCCGATGCCGGTGGCTACGACCCTCAAGATCAGTCGTTGCGCTTCGCGCGTCTCGGAGTGCGCCGCCACGAACTCCTCGCTCGAGGTCAGGTCCGCACCGCAACGCGCCCGCAACACGGTCGATTCGGTTGCTGGTCGGTTGTGGCAGCGTCCCGGCTCCGGAACAAGCGTGAGGGGATGTCCGATGAGCCGCGGAGGCTGGCCGCATCCCGGGCACGCGTCGACGAGGAGACGCTTGTGGCGGAGGCAGGCGAACCCGAACGGGAACTGCCAAGACAGGCGCCATCGACCTCCCGAGTCGGCGAGGCACTCCGGGCAGTACCGAGCAGCGACTCCAGTGGCCGGGCACGACGCGCTGATGCGCCCCTGAGGTGTGAGGCGGATGGCGTTCGCCGCGAACGTGGTGCGCGTCATCGCCCGATACTCATCGCCCGACCGCCCGGTCGTGAGTTCGAGGTTGCGGAGTTGCTGCGGTTCGAGCGCGGTGGACCACGCCCGTGAGGATTGCGCTCCCGCGGCAGGGATCCCTTTCCCACCGACCAGTCCTAGTGCTCGCGCCATCTCGCCGACAGTGGCCCCGTAGCTGTGGGCCATGAACTCGACCCACGAATCGAGAGGTTCATCTGGAAGTGGCATGGCGACGTGCGGCAGGCGACGAAGGCTCATGCGATGGCCCGCGACGTGCTCCGCTTGGCCGCCGCACGCTTCATCTCCTCGAGCTCTTTCGCGACAACCTCCCGAGCGTCTTCGGCTGCGACATCGATGTCGATCTCGTCGAGCACCTCTCGAGTCAGCTCTTCGATGCCGTCCCGCATCGCATGCACAGCCCCGAGGGTGATCAGCTTGAAGAGCGAGCCGATCATGCCGGTCGAGCGCTCGTAGAGATAGTCCGCCTGTTCGCGCAGCATCCGGGGCTTTGCGTTGGCAAGCACGAGGTGAGTCTCGATCGTGCCGAGGAGCGAGAGCCAGGCTTTTCGATGCTCATCAACGGGGTGCGCGAACGGGGGAAGGGCGAGCCTGGTCCAGCGTCGCGCGATCTGTGACATTGCCAGCTTCTTGGTGGTCTTGCTCTCGCTGAGCAGTCCCGTGTCGGTCATGTTGACGCCGGTGAACAGGAAGGTCGCGGGGTACTCGTTGGCGAGCCACTTCAGCTCGTTCGCCAGCGCCACTCCCTCGTCCGTGTGGATCTTCAGGAAGTGCACGTCGTCGACGATGATCAACCGCGTGCCGTGACGGCGGACCGATTCCGCCGCGAGAGTAGCAAGGTTGCGGTTTCGCAGATGCCGAGTCTCCGCCGCGTCGGCGGAGGGGTGGTTGTAGAAGTTCAGGATTGCCTCGTTGAGCGCACGCGTGGTCGTGTGGCCCTTGAATGCAACGTGGCAGACCGGGATGTGGAGCGTCTGCCCGTCGTCGAAGTCACGCCCGTGCCTCAAGATCTGCCGTCGATGAAAGGCTCGCCCGAACGCGTCCACGGCAGTGGTCTTGCCCAGGCCTGGGGGCGAGTCGATGACCGCCGCCCCCTTGACTCGTGAAGGCCCCTGCTGGTTTGCGTCGAGAAGGTCCCACAAACGCACGTTGAGCCGCTTGACCTGAGGAGTCGTGACGAGGAAGTTCGCGTGATACCGCTCGCGCTGGTAGTCATAGGCGACCCGATCATCCTCCCCGAGCCTCTTGATCTGCTTCGCAGACAGATGCTCGGGCTTCTCGAGCGCCGGCCCCTCAGCGAAGTGTCGCCACCCCTCCCAGCGGGAGAGGAGTTCGTCACGCTCGAGCGGAAGGATCACAGGTCCTCCAGGAGGTCAATGTCGTCGAGATCTTCTTCGATAAGCACCTCGGCGGTGAGCGCGAGTGGATCGTCATTCTCGCTCGCCAGTGCCGGCGCGAGCGGGAGCATGCCCAGCTCGTCGCTCAGGTCCGGTCCGGCCATCTGCTGCGCGATCTGCCTAGCGATGTGCGGGAAGAACGGGCTGTCCGGGCCGTCCGCGGTCTCGGCCAGTTGCGCGGCAAGTCGCGCGCTGATGCGCTTCTCCGCGGGCGTGCTCGCGCGGCCGGCACCCCACCGCTCCAGGAGTTCGCCGAGCGCCTCGGACACATTCACGCCGTTGCGCCGGTCGAGCGCGATGCCCTTGGCGTACTCGAGCGCGTCGAGGCTGAATGGCACCGGCACCTTCGGTGCGTGCTCCCAGCGCAAGACGTGCCACGTGTTGTCGTCGGGGTCGTTGAAGTAGATCTGCGAGAAGTCGTCAGGGTTCACCGAGAACTGCCACTTCCGCTTGCTCTTCGCCATCGCCCGCGACCGGTCGTAGTACTTCCCCACGATGTCGCCGTTGTAGCGGAGCGTGCCGACCTCGACGCCGTAGTGGTTGAACTTGCGCTTGACGACAGGGAGCATCTCGAGCAGCAGGTTGGGGTTCGACGGAACACGGATGCGGCCGGCCACCGCGATCCCCTGCTCGAACTTCTGCGCAGGGCTCATCTTGGCTGCGGGCAGCTGCGAGTCGACGAGTCCGCCGTGCGGGCGGAGGTGGTAGACCGTGGCGATCCATTCACGGATGATCTGCTCGAGCTGAGGGATCGTGTAGACCGCCTCGCTCTCCGGCGCCTCCCCTCGGGAGGCGATGTCCTTGCCCTTGTAGCCGGGCAGCTCCTGCAGCATCTCGTCAATCGTGCGGAACCAGCGTTCGACCCACGCCTTGTCGGTGCCGGTGTAGACATGTGCGGGCTGGATGGAGATCCCGAGCCGCTGGCACACGCTCGCGACATGGATCGACATGAACGGCTTGCCGTGATCGATGATGATCGTGTCCGGAAGGATGCCGGGACGGCGGAACCGCAGCGCCTTGAGGTTCTCGACGTCGATGACGATGTTCTCCGGCACGCCATGGAACGGCCAGGTTGCTCGGTCGCCCCACTCGGCCGGCATCTCGCGGGGTGAGAGAGCCTCCATCAGCACGCCCGCCACGTCGACCGCCTTGGTGGAGATGGGTGCAAGACGGAGGCCGAGGATGGATCTGTCATAGAGGTCGAGGGCGACGGTCAGCTCGGCGCGCATCCACTTGCCGGTAACGGGTGCGACGCCGAAGACGTTGAGGGGCGTCGTGTCGAGAACGACGTACTCACCGGGTCTCGTCGCGACCAATCGTCCGTACGGCACGGGCGGCCGCGTTTCGATGGATCGCTGGGCCCGCATGCTGGCGCCGAACGTGCCCTTCCCGCGGGTGAGCTCGGCGACCGCGTCACGAGCGCTGGATTCGGAAGGTATCCGCACCTCGACATCCGGGTACTCGCGCTTGACCCTCGCCAACACGATGGCGAGGGTGGTCGTGACACTGCGCTTCGCGCCGCGAACGTTCTCCTCAACGACACGTCGGCACATGTCGACCCAGCGCGGATCGAGCCCGGAGAGCGCCGGCGTCCAGGACGTCTTCCGGAAGTCGAGCAGCGCGAGATCTTCGCCCTCGTCGAACCGATCGTCCCAGCGCTTCAGCGTCTTCGGGCTGACGCCAAGCTCTGCGGCCTTGGCGCGACGCCGCTCGTGGATGGTCGTGAGCTTCGGGTTGTACTCCGGTCGCGGCTCGTGCGGTTGAGCAAGAGTCGGCATCCCCGACGCGAACCCGGTGCGCATCTCTCGGACGTGCGCCGCCTTCCGCCTTGCCTCGTCGCGTTGCTCTTCCGTCGCGTCCGCCCAGATCAGGGCGAGCGGTGTGAGTGCAACCTCCTCGGACGGTATCCCGAACGCATCCGTGGCGCCGCGCAGAAGTTCGACGAGTCGCACGCGTCGGGTCTTCTTCGCGCCGTCGACGAGGACAAGGGCGTCGCCGGCGATCTCGATGACAGTGCAGAGACTGCCGTCGAACGAGACGGTGCTTCCGATGCGGATGTCGAAGGTGTGGCTCATGGCGTCTCCAATGCGGTGTGGTTGGCAAGGGCGGATGTGAGGTCGCAGAGAATCGAGCGGCGCCAGAGCAGGTGGAGCACGACCGCTCGCGCATAGGGGATGTCATCCAAGGCGGCCCCGGCGCTCCGCATGGCCGCGCCAAATGTGGGCGCCTCGCTTATCGCCGCCTCGACCACCTCGACGTCGCGCCGGGGAAACTGCCAGAGGCGTCGATACCCCGCAAGGAACCGGACGTTGGAGAGCAGCGCTGGGTCGGGCTCGGTGGCGATCCGATATCCCCATCCGCGGGATTGGATAATGTCGCCCGCCCACCGGAGTGCACCCGCGATCTCCGGGTCTTCCAGCCGGCGCTTCGGCTTGACCTCGATCACCGTGAAGCGATGGTCATCGTGCTCGATCATGTAGTCGGGCACGTAGCTTCGCTCAACACCGTTTCGATCGGCGATCAACTCGAACGGCTGCGATGCGATCCGAACCGCCCGATGGTCGAAGTCCTCGAGGAGAAGCGCCGCGAGCTCGAGGCGACTCTCGTACCCGACGAAGCCTTCCGTGGTGGCGCACCAGTAGCGCCCTGGGTAATGCCGCTGTCCCCGATGCCAGCGGAACGTCCGCCGAGGCTCGGCCTCGAAGACGTGTCGAGCCTCGAGATCCGCGAGTTTGCCCCGCTCGAGGTCATTCCCGTCGAGTCGCAGCGTGTACTGCGGTGGCGATGTTGGCACGTCAACTCCTACGAGTCGCGAACAATGAGTCATAACTCTTGATTCGTTAACGTACGGAGGTCTCTTCTGTTCTTGAGGTTCGACACGCGGGTCGAGTTCTTCGCGTTGGAGCTCTCTCGCATGCCGATGGCTGCGAGCAGTGAATGTGACATTTACGCTGGGGAGGTCAGATACACAACACGCGCCACGCCGTCGGACCACGCCCCGCGATGCTCCTGCTGCGCTGAGCGCCTCATGCGAAAATGAGGCGGTGGAGACCGTGCCGAGCGAACAGAGCGAGGAGCTTTCGAAGCTTGCCTTCGGAAGCAACCACATGCTCGCGCTCATGGCCGAGATCGCACGGTCCCCTGACGGAAAGTTCTCCACGCCCTCCGTCGCAACAGCCACGGGGCTGTCGACCAGCACGATCCACGCCCTGCTGAAGCGCCTCAAGCAGTTGGGGCTTGTCCGGCGAACGGATGAGGTCACCGCCGAGCGGATCAGGATCTACCAGCGCGCGGTGCACCCGACATGGGACTACGCACTACGGCTTGAAGCAGAGGCAGACGCACGCGCAGCCGGAACTTTCACCATCCAGTGGGAAGCAACCACGGCGCGTCGCTAGTAGACGCTCACGAAGGTCGTATGCCTAATCGGTATGGCATCCTTCCTCTATGAGCGTTGCCGAGGACCACTACGAGGCATTCGCGACTGCGGCTGAGGACCCGTACCTCGGCGCCCTCCTTGGGACGATCGATGAGCCCGGCGGAACCTCGACTGCCAATCGCGCCGGCATGCTCACGGTGGCCTGGTGGGACGAACGTGGCAACGGACCGACGTGCGCCGAACTCATCGAGGCGGTCTTCGAGATCGACGATTGGGATGCCGCGATCGAGGATCCCGGACGGACACTCTTCGAACGCCACGAACAACGCGACCTGCTCCAGCGATGGCTCATCAGCTACTGGACCCGGCTCGGAACGATAGCGTTCGTCCCCGGATACGACGACATCGTCCGGCCAGGACGCGTCGACGTTGTGGCCGAGGCGAACCGAACCGAGTCCGAGTAGATTGGCCAGTTCGGATCGAGGGGCACGCGTGCGAGAAATCATCATCGGCGGGCGCTCCATCACGGTCTCCCACGTCAAGACCGAGACGACGGAGTATGGCGACATCCAGCGCTACCGCATCGATGTGTCTGGCTCGGATGCCGTCACCCACCTGTCGAGCCTGCGCTCGTCGCCAAACATCGATGCGCGTGTCATGGCGTCGGTTATCGACACCGAGCTGCTGCTCGGCTACGAGGGGAGCGCAGAGTCCGGCCTCCTGCGCGATCCTGGGATCCGCGCCTGGCGTGACCAACACCGCCCACTGATCGAACAGGCGCTGGACCGGCTCCGCGACGAGATGAAGGATCTTCCTCCTGAGCCGGTGAGCGACGTGGAACGGCTCCTCCTGCGCGCCTTCGACATAAACGCCAACGACGAGGTTCGAGGTGCTTGACTATCCGACGTTCGACTTCGATCAGGTCGACTTCGTCACCTCCGACACGCACTTCAGCCACGCCCGCATCAGCGAACTCGCCGGTCGGCCCTATTCCACCGTCGAGGAGATGAACGAGGATCTCGTCTGCCGATGGAACGACACGGTGTCGCCAGGCGCCGTCGTCCTTCACCTTGGCGACGTGGCGCTCGGCTCGATCGAGGAATCGATCGCGCTCACCGCGCGGCTCAACGGGCGCAGGCTGCTCGTACCCGGGAACCACGATCGCGTCTCACCCGCGACACAGTCGAAACGGGCGATAGAGCGATTCCTGCCCATGTACGAAGCGGCGGGCTGGGAGATCCTCCCAGAGGTCATCGAGGGCACCCGCCACGGGTACCGGATCATCGCCTCGCACTACCCCTACGCCGGCGACAGCCAGGAACAGGACCGCCACACGTCGCATCGCCCACGGTGGGACGACGGCATCCCGCTCATCCACGGG
>NZ_HG779593.1:0-20463 GCF_000582705.2 Microbacterium sp. C448 | reverse complement strand
GTTCCGGCCCCGCCGGCCTTCACCGGCGGCAAGATGGATGCATGATCTCGACCGAGCTGGCGATCGCGCTGCGCGAGACGGGACTCGTCTGGCACCCCGCGTCGGGTGACCGATTCCAGCTTGACGAACCCGAGTTCGAGGCCGACATCTTCACCGTCAGCGAGATGACGATCGAGCCGCGCGAATACCCGACCGGAATCATCCTGGCCTTCAACGGCACGACCGAGTGGGCGCTGGATTCCGTCGCGCTCGAGGATGCGCTGTGGCTACCGCGCGAGGATCAGTTGCGTGAACTGCTGCGCGGCACCTTCCGTGTGCTGCGGCGCCTGGTGGACACGCACGAGGTCGAGATCGAGATAGCGGGGGAGGCGGCCGTGTTCACGCATCCGGAACCGTCGGATGCGTACGCCCTGGCCCTCCTGCACGTGCTGCGCCGCATCGCGTGACCTGCGGGGCATCACGTGATGGTGTGCACGGGCTCTGTGTCGGGGAGGGGGCTCGCGTCGCGGCCGCGCAGGTCGGGGAACGAGCGCACCCAGACGACCGAGACGATCACGCCGAACACCGCGAAGATCGCCGCGGCCCAATAGGCGGCCGTCGGGCCTGCGCCATCGATCACGAATCCCGCGATGGCTGATCCCGCGGCGGCACCGATGAGCTGCCCGGTGCCGATCCATCCGTAAGCCTCGGCCGTGTCGCTGAATTTCACACTCGCGCTCGTGATCGCGAACACCACGGCAAGGGCCGGGGCGATGCCGATCCCCGCGAGCATCAGCGTGCCGCCGATCCAGAAGACATTGAGCGAAATCGTCGTCAGTGCGAGGCCGATCGCGACAACCGTCAGGCGACGTGCCATCGCCCACGACCCGATCGGGATGTGCCCGAAGCTCAAGCCCCCCGCCAGGCTGCCGATGGCGAAGAGGGCGAGCACGATGCCGGCCTCGAACCCGCCGTGACCGAACGTCGCGACGACACCCGCCTCGACCGCCGCGCACGCGCCGATCAAGAGGAACCCGATGACGGTCGCCAGCAGCACGGGCGGTTTGGCCAGCACCTTGCCGATCGTGCGGCGGCTGCGCGGGATGCGGACGCGCCCGATCTCGGGCGACATGATGAACCACGCGCATCCGCCCAGCAGGATCACGACGATCAGGAGCATGGCCGTGGTCGTGCCCGCCTGGAGGGCGACGAACGTGATGACGACGGGTGCAAAGACCCAGATGAGCTCTTGCAGGGAGGCATCCAGGGAGAAGAGCGGTGTCAGCTGACGGGAGTTGACCATCTTCGGATAGACCGTCCGCACCGCCGACTGCACCGGCGGGGTGGCAAGGCCCGCGACGAGACCGAACGCCATGGTCAGTGGGAGTGCCATGGGGAAGAGCCCGAGCACCAGCAGTGCGGCGGCGCAGACGAGGGTGGTGAGCGTGAGGACGCGGCGCATGCCCCAGATACCCATCCAGCGACTCGTGACCGGTCCGGCTGTCGCCTGACCCACCGAGGTGGCGGCCAGCACGAGGCCCGCGGCGCCGTACGATCCCGTCAACTGCTCGATGTGGAGCAGCAGCGCGAGCGAGATCATCCCGTTCGGGAATCGCGCCGTCAGTTGCGCGGCGATGATCCGGCCGACGCCGGGCGTCTTCAGTAGTTCCCGATATGCGCCCACGAGAGGTCAATGGTAGTCCCGGTGTGCGACACGCCGACACTGTTCACGACACGTCGGTGCGAAGGTGCGACACGCCGTGTCGACGTTCTCCACAGGAATCCGGATGTCGGAGGCCCCCCATAACGTCGTGCCTGTGGATAGCTCGGGCCGAGGCATCCGAATGCGGCGTTATTCAGCGATTTTTCAGGTTCGAAATCGGACCGCCGCCTGTGGATGAATCGGTGGACAACCTGTGTTGTTAAGGGGAGAGGCGGTGGAGAACTACACGAATGTAACTACTACCCCTTGTGGTGCCTTCCGGTGTCGGTACCCATATGTAGTATTGGACTCCCGGTGGGGGGACGCCGGCTCAAGCAACCAAGAAGACCGATGAATAAGGGGATGAAGGCCGAAATGGCAATCACCGTTTACACGAAGCCGTCCTGCGTCCAGTGCACCGCGACCTACCGCGCCCTCGACTCGAAGGGCCTCGAATACGAGGTACTCGACCTGTCGCAGGACCCGTCCGCACTCGAGCAGGTCAAGGCCCTGGGTTACCTCCAGGCGCCCGTCGTCATCACCGACGGCGACCACTGGTCGGGCTTCCGTCCCGACAAGATCGACGAACTCGCAACGCGCCTGGCCTGAGGCCCGGCGCACGGGAGGTGCGACGTGAGCAAGCTGGCTACGAAGGCACCCCTGCTCGTCTTCTTTTCGAGCGTCTCGGGCAACACGGCCCGGTTCATTGAGAAGCTCGGGATGCCGGCGGTCAGAATCCCTCTGCAGGGGGAGTCCACGCCCGTCATCGATGAGCCGTTCGTGCTCGTCACCCCGACGTACGGCGGGGGACAGGGGCGGGGCGAAGAAAAAGGCGCCGTGCCCAAGCAGGTGGTCCGCTTCCTCAACGAGGAGCGCAACCGCCAGCTGATCCGGGGAGTCATCTCCGCAGGCAACACCAACTTCGGTGAGTCATTCGGACTCGCCGGCGACATCATCAGCCGCAAGTGCAACGTGCCGCACTTGTACCGGCTCGAACTGTTCGGCACGCCAGAAGACATCGATCGCGTGAGCGACGGATTGGAACGATGGTGGACACAGCACTGAGCGAGACTCCCTTCAAGCAGAACGCGGCGTTCGACGGGATGGACTACCACTCCCTGAACGCGATGCTGAACCTGTACGGCGCGGACGGAAAGATCCAGTTCGACGCCGACAAGCGCGCCGCGCGGGAGTACTTCCTGCAGCACGTCAACCAGAACACCGTCTTCTTCCACTCGCTCAAGGAGCGTCTCGACTACCTGGTCGAAAAGGAGTACTACGAGCCGGCCGTGCTGGCGAAGTATCCGTTCGGGTTCATCCAGCAGCTCAATGACTTCGCCTACGGCAAGAAGTTCCGCTTCGAGACGTTCCTCGGGGCGTTCAAGTACTACACGAGCTACACACTCAAGACGTTCGACGGCAAGCGTTACCTCGAGCGGTTCGAAGACCGCGTCGTGATGACGGCGCTGGGACTTGCCGACGGCGACCAGAAGCTCGCGATGGAGCTCGTCGAAGAGATCCTCTCTGGTCGTTTCCAGCCCGCTACCCCGACGTTCCTCAACACGGGCAAGGCGCAGCGCGGCGAGCTCGTATCGTGCTTCCTGCTCCGCATCGAAGACAATATGGAGTCGATCTCGCGCGGAATCAACTCCTCGCTGCAGCTCTCCAAGCGCGGCGGCGGCGTCGCCCTGCTGCTCTCGAACATCCGTGAGGCCGGCGCCCCGATCAAGCAGATCGAGAACCAGTCCTCGGGCATCATCCCCGTCATGAAGCTTCTCGAAGACAGCTTCAGCTACGCCAACCAGCTCGGCGCACGTCAGGGCGCGGGCGCGGTGTACCTGCAGGCGCACCACCCCGACATCCTGCGCTTCCTCGACACCAAGCGCGAGAACGCGGACGAGAAGATCCGCATCAAGACGCTGTCGCTCGGTGTCGTCGTGCCCGACATCACGTTCGAGCTCGCTCGCAACGACGAAGACATGTACCTCTTCTCGCCGTACGACGTCGAGAAGGTCTACGGCGTTCCGTTCGGCGACATCTCGGTCACCGAGAAGTACCGCGAGATGGTCGATGACCCGCGCATCAAGAAGACCAAGATCAACGCGCGGGAGTTCTTCCAGACCCTCGCCGAGATCCAGTTCGAGTCGGGCTACCCGTACATCATGTTCGAGGACACGGTGAACGCGGCCAACCCGATCAAGGGCCGCATCAACATGTCCAACCTCTGCAGCGAGATCCTGCAGGTCAACACGCCGACGACGTACAACGAGGACCTCTCGTACTCGAAGATCGGTAAGGACATCTCCTGCAACCTCGGGTCGCTGAACATCGCGCTGGCGATGGACTCGCCCGACCTCGGCAAGACGGTCGAGACGGCCATCCGGGGTCTGACCGCGGTCAGCAACCAGAGCCACATCCGCTCCGTCCGCTCGATCGAAGAGGGCAACGACCGCACCCACGCGATCGGCCTCGGGCAGATGAACCTGCACGGCTACCTCGCTCGCGAGCGCGTCTTCTACGGTTCGGAAGAGGGCATCGACTTCACGAACATCTACTTCTACACGGTGCTCTTCCACGCCCTGCGCGCCTCGAACGAGATCGCGATCGAGCGCGGACAGGCCTTCGAGGGTTTCGAAGACTCGACGTACGCGTCGGGTGAGTTCTTCGACAAGTACACCGAGCGCGCGTGGGTTCCCGAGACCGACAAGGTCAAGGAAATGTTCGCCGGCGTGCACATTCCGACGCAGGATGACTGGACCGCCCTGAAGGCGAAGATCCAGCAGCACGGCATCTACAACCAGAACCTGCAGGCCGTGCCGCCGACCGGGTCGATCTCGTACATCAACAACTCGACGTCGTCGATCCACCCGATCGCGGCGAAGGTCGAGATCCGCAAGGAAGGCAAGCTCGGCCGCGTCTACTACCCGGCCGCGTTCATGACGAACGACAACCTGGAGTACTACCAGGACGCCTACGAGATCGGCTACGAGAAGGTCATCGACACGTACGCCGCGGCGACGCAGCACGTCGACCAGGGCCTGTCGCTGACGCTGTTCTTCAAGGACACCGCCACGACGCGCGACATCAACAAGGCGCAGATCTACGCATGGAAGAAGGGGATCAAGACGATCTACTACATCCGCCTGCGCCAGATGGCCCTCGAGGGCACCGACATGTCGGAATGCGTCAGCTGCACGCTGTAATCCTCCTATTGGATCTGAGAGAAGAACACCGATGAGCGAAAAGCTCCAGCTCCTGGACTCCGTCCAGGCCATCAACTGGAACCGCATCCAGGACGATAAAGACGTCGAGGTGTGGAACCGCCTGGTCAACAACTTCTGGCTGCCCGAGAAGATCCCGCTCTCGAACGACATCCAGTCGTGGAACACGCTCACTCCCGACGAGCAACTGCTGACGATGCGTGTTTTCACGGGTCTGACGCTGCTCGACACCATCCAGGGCACGGTCGGCGCCGTTTCGCTCATCCCCGACGCGATCACGCCCCACGAAGAGGCGGTGTACACCAACATCGCGTTCATGGAGTCGGTGCACGCGAAGAGCTACTCGTCGATCTTCTCGACGCTGTGCTCGACCAAAGAGATCGACGAGGCGTTCCGCTGGTCGGTCGAGAATCCGAACCTTCAGAAGAAGGCTCAGATCGTCATGGAGTACTACCGTGGCGACAGCCCGCTCAAGCGCAAGGTCGCCTCGACCCTGCTCGAGAGCTTCCTCTTCTACTCGGGTTTCTATTTGCCGATGCACTGGTCGTCGCGCGCCAAGCTGACGAACACAGCCGACCTGATCCGCCTCATCATTCGCGACGAGGCCGTGCACGGGTACTACATCGGCTACAAGTTCCAGAAGGGGCTCGAGAGGGTCTCGCAGGCCGAGCGTGACGAGATCAAGGACTACACGTTCTCGCTCATGTACGAGCTCTACGACAACGAGGTGCAGTACTCGCAGGACCTTTACGACGAGGTCGGGCTGACCGAGGACGTCAAGAAGTTCCTGCATTACAACGCCAACAAGGCCCTGATGAACCTGGGCTACGAGGCGATGTTCCCCTCGAGCGTCACGAACGTGAACCCGGCGATCCTGTCGGCCCTCTCGCCGAACGCGGACGAGAACCACGACTTCTTCAGCGGGTCGGGTTCGTCGTACGTCATCGGCAAGGCCGTCGCGACCGAGGACGACGACTGGGACTTCTGAGCCCCGTCTGCTGACTCGGTCCCTCCGGTCCCGCAATTGCAGCGAAACACCCCTTCTGCTTCCAAACACCCCTCGACAGGGGGTGTCTCGACGCAGAAGGGGTGTTTCGGCGTTTAAGGGCCGCGGGGTCAGCGCCGGGTCGAGAAGGTGACCGTGAACTTCGACGTGCGGGCGACCTGACGCGTCGGGCCGACCAGACTCTCCAGCGGCTGGCGGTACTGCAGTGCGGAGTTCCAGACGGTCCACAGCTCGCCGCCCGGTCGCAGCACGCGGGCCGCGTCGGCGAACAGGTGCCGGGCGATCGTCTCGTCGATCGCCGCACCGCGGTGGAACGGCGGGTTCAGGGCGATGAACGACGCGCTCGCGTCGGGCAACGCCGACAGGGCGTCGTCGCGGGCCACGGACATCCGTTCTTCGATTCCGTTCGCGACGGCGGTCGCGCGGGCCGAGGCGACGGCGGCGGATGACTCGTCCGTCGCGTAGACGCGCAGACTCGGATACCGGAGCGCCAGCGTCGCACCGACGATCCCGTTGCCGCACGCCAGATCGATCGCCGCGTCGTCGTCCTCACCGGGGATCGTGTCGGGCAGGTTGTCGATCAGAAGCCGCGTGCCGATGTCGAGCGACGCACCCGCGAACACGCCCCCGAACGCGCAGACGATCACACCGTCGTGCTGGGCGCGCGAGGCCACCGGGTCGCGTCCGTTTTGCGGATCGCGGGCGATGAGCACGCGCGACTTCTGCCGGGCGTGAGAAACGTCGAGCGTCCCGAAATGCTCGCGCAGCACGTCGTTCATGCCAAGGCTCATGTGCTTGAGACGTCCACCCGCGAACACGACGACATCGGGCGCCGCGTGTGCGGCGATGAGTCCCGCGATGTCACGCAGCGCCTCGAGCGAGCGCGGCAGTCGCAGCAACACCACGCGGGCGCCGCGCACGAGCTCGGCGTCGAGGGGCAGCGAGACGACGGATGCTTCGAGGCCCACCGACCGCGCGTTCGCATCGAGCCCCCGCTCGGACGAAAGGGGGTCCTGGTGCACGCGCACCACACCGGGGGAGCCATCCGTGTCGCTTGCCACCGTGAGCGCGAGCGCGCCGTATGTGTCGCCGATGACGACGACGTCCTGCCGCCCGAGGCCCGCTCGCGCGGCGGCGGACTCGTCGAGCAGAAGGCGATCCGCGGCGTCGTGCGCGCGCAGATCGGGGTCGTCGGAATCGGGGAACGGGCGTAGCGCGTCGAGGTCGAGGGTCACCGCACCCACGCTATCCCGGGGATGTCGCGCCCCAGACCACGTCAGCGCCGGCGGGTAGCGCGCTCCCGGCTCCTTTCGGAGGCCAGCGTCGGAGGCCCGTGTCCGAGGGCAGTGGCAAACTGACCGCATGCTGTTCGACGAACTCGCGGCAACGGCCGCCGCGGTCGGCGCGACGCGCTCCCGGCTCGCCAAGGTCGAGGTGCTCGCCGCCTTCCTGCGCGCGCTCGAGCCCGACGAGATCATTCCGGCCACCGGCCTTATGCTCGGCAGGCCGAGACAGGGAAAGGTCGGCGTCGGGTGGCGGAGCCTGGCGGCGACGCTCGAGGCGGCCGCCCCCGCACCGACGCTCACGATCGCGGATGTCGACGCCGCGTTCACGCGGTTGGTCGAGGCGTCCGGTTCAGGCTCCGCGGCGCGACGCTCGACGATCCTGCGCGAGCTGATGGATGCCGCCACCGAACGGGAACGTGATGCGCTGCGGGGTGCGCTGCTCGGCGAGGTGCGGACGGGCGCGCTCGAAGGTGTATTGACCGACGCGATCGCCCGCGCCGCCGAGCGTCCTGTCGCGGACGTGCGCCGAGCGGCAATGCTGTCCGGGGACCTTGCGAGCACGGCGCGAGTTGCCCTGACCGGCACGCCGGAAGATCTCGCGAACACCGGACTCGTGGTGGGGCGCGCCATCCAGCCGATGCTCGCGAGCACGGCCCCCTCGATCGCCGAAGCCATCGGGACGGTGGGTGAGGCATCCGTGGAGTACAAGCTCGACGGGGCTCGCATCCAGGTCCACCGGAGCGGCGACGACGTGCGGATCTTCACCCGCAACCTGGCGGACATCACGCACCGGCTGCCCGAGATCGTGGATGTCGTCAGACGGATGCCCGTGCACGATGTCGTGCTCGATGGCGAAACGCTCGCGCTCGACGAGAACGATGCACCGCGCGCGTTCCAGGACACGATGGCGCGCTTCGGGGCCGAAACCGCGCGAAAGATCGCGCTGCGGCCCTGGTTCTTCGACGTGCTGCACCTGGACGGTCGCGACCTGATCGACGAGCCCCTCGCCGCGCGGCTGGACGCGCTCGCAACGATCGCGCCGGACCACCGCGTTCCCGGTGAGATCACGGCGGATGCCGAAACGGCCGAGCGCATCGGGCGCGAGGCGCTCGCGGCAGGTCACGAGGGCGTGATGGTCAAGGGCATCGACTCGCTCTACGCCGCCGGGCGCCGCGGTGCGAGCTGGATCAAGGTCAAGCCGGTCCACACGCTCGACCTCGTCGTGCTCGCCGTCGAGCCCGGTTCGGGACGCCGGTCGGGCATGCTTTCGAACATCCATCTGGGCGCGCTCGACTCGACAGGAGAATTCGGGCCCCCGGGTGGATTTGTCATGGTGGGCAAGACGTTCAAGGGCATGACCGATGAGACGCTCGCGTGGCAGACCGCGCACTTTCCGACGATCGAGGTGCGCCGCGACCCCTACGTGCTGTGGGTTGAACCCGTGACCGTCGTTGAGATCGCGATCGACGGCGTCCAGCGTTCGTCCCGCTACCCGGGCGGCATCGCGCTGCGATTCGCCCGGGTCAAGGGGTATCGCAGCGACAAAGAACCGCGCGACGCCGACACGATCCAGACGCTTCGGGGGATGCTGCGCGGCTGACCCGTCGTAAGCCCGCCGGCTGGTGAAGCTCAGCCGGCGGCGGGCAGTTGTTGCAGGGTCCACGAGTTTCCGTCGGGGTCGTCGAACGTGACGAACCGCCCCCACGACAGATCGTCGACATCGGATGCCTCGACCCCCACCGATCGCAGGTGAGCCAGCGCCGCGTCGGCATCCGGCACCACCACCTGAATCGTGTTCTGTCGACCCGGTTCGAGGTCGATCTCGAGACCGTCGCCGAAGGCGATCGAGCACGCAGACCCCGGTGGCGTCATCTGCACGAAGCGGAGCCCCTCGTACGGCACCTGATCGTGGTCGGTGTGGAATCCGACCCGCTCGTAGAATTCCTTGGCGCGGTCGACATCCGCTACCGGTACGAAGATGAGCTCGATCTTCCAGTCCATTTTTGCAACCTCCCGTGCACCCATCCGATGCCTCGCGCTCAGGTTACGAAAGGCCGCGGACATGGAGTGTCCGCAACGAGGACGGATGCGTCGGTGTCGCCATGATGAGATGGAGTCCCGCCCCCTGAGGAGTTCACCCGTGTTCCGCACCCCGCTCACCCTGTTCCGCACCCTCGCGATCGCGGAGGCGATCTCGTGGACCCTGCTGATCACCGGGCTGATCTTGCGGGCCACCGTGGACCTGGACATCGCCGTCTCGATCGGCGGCGGCATCCACGGGTTCGTGTTCTTGTCGTACGGCGCGACGGCCGTACTGGTTGCCAAGAATCAGCGGTGGGGCGCCCTGCCCACGATCGTCGCGATCGCCAGCGCGATCGTGCCCTACGCCACGATCCCGACCGAGATCTGGCTGCACCGCAGCGGTCGGCTCGCCGGGGCCTGGCGCCTCGAAGCGGGCACCGACCCCCGCGACGGCGCCTGGCACGATCGCCTCATGCGGGCGCTGCTGCGGCGCCCGTGGATCCTCGCCGTGTTGGTCGCGGCGCTCGTGATCGTGATCTTCGTCGTGCTGCTGATCGTCGGCCCGCCGGGTGGCCGCGACTAGGAGGCCTGTTCGGGACCCTGCGCGGAACCCGGCTCGGGCCGCCGCTCGGCCGCGGCGATCGGTTCCGGTGCGACCAGCGACCGTGCCAGCACGGTGGACCCCGCGACCGCCGCCGGCATGATGAGCACCGCGCCGAGCGGAACGAAGAAGCACAGCTGTGTCGCGACGCCGAAGCCGAGAGTCCGCGCGCGGTTGCCGCCGAGCAGCGCGCGGCGCGTTGCACGGTCGATCCCGCGAGCCGACAGCGCCCGCGATGAGAGCTCATCGGCGAGCAGCCATCCGGTCAGCAGGATGCCGCCGACGGCGCCGGCGAACCCGCCGACCACGGGAATGACCCCCAGCAGGCCGGCCGCGATGGCGATCAGGATGCCGCGCACGACGAAAGAGACACCGTCACCGACAGAACGCCAGAACCCGTAGGGGGCATCGGCAGGAGCGTCGCCGAGCTCGCGTTCGGCCGCGCGCCAGATCCGGTCGTAGAACGGCTCGCCGACCAGCAACGTCAGGGCGGTGAACGAAATGGCGATCAGCACGAGCGCGGCGCCCAGCATCGCCGTGCCGACGGCGACGCGCAGGACGCCCGCCCAGAGTCCCGGCCATCCGTCCGCGAACGGGGTGACGAATTCGGCGAGCGAGGGCAGCTGGAAAGACAGCGCCACAAGGCCCGCGAACAAGACGATGCCGACGATTGCCGCGGGAACCAGCCCGAGCGCCATGGTGCCCGGGATGCGTCGCCAGAGCGAGAGGCCGCGTCCGAGCATCCGCACACCCGTCAGGAACTCTCGCATCTCACCAGGCTACGGCCGCCCGCGTCGGGTGCGACCCCTATGCTGGGCGGCATGAGCGCTCCCGGGTCTGCCTCTCCGTCCGGATCCATCACGCTCGAGCCGCCGGTATCGGTGCGGATGAAGCACAAACGCGACTCCTCGGATCGCAAAGCGGCGGCACTGCTCCTGATCTTCACGGCGCTGGCGATTCTGTGGGCGAACTCGCCCTGGGGCTACACGTACGAGCAGTTCTGGGACATGCATCTGGATGTCTCGCTCGGCGATCTGCAGGTCTCAGCGACGCTGCACGGTGTCGTCAACGACGCCCTGATGGCCTTCTTCTTCTTCCTCGTCGGGCTCGAGGTCAAACGCGAGTTCGCGATCGGTGAGCTGACGGACCCGGCGCGAGCACGAGTGCCCATCGCGGCGGCCGTTGCGGGGCTCATCCTGCCGGCCCTGATCTTTCTCGCGTTCGCCGCGTCGACCGACTACGCCCACGCGTGGGGTGTCGTGATCTCGACCGACACGGCGTTCCTGCTGGGTGCGCTCGCCATCATCGGCCCGAAGTTCCCGGCGCGCCTGCGCACCTTCCTTCTCACGCTCGCGGTCGTGGACGACGTCGGCGCGCTGCTCGTGATCGGGCTGTTCTACAACGAGGGCATCCGCTGGATCCCGCTCGCGGTCGCGATCATGCTCGTCGCGGCGCTCGCCTGCGTGCGGTTCCTGCGCGCCGCACGGGGGCTGAGCTACGCGGTCCTGGGCGTGGGGCTCTGGGTCGCGTTGGCGTACGCCGGCATCCATCCGACCCTCGCGGGCGTCGCCGTGGCGCTGCTCATCCCCGTCTTCGCGCCTCGCCGGGGCGATGTGGAGCGCACCGCCCAACTCACCCAGGCGTTCCGTGAGTCGCCGAACACTCTCTACGCCGCGGCGGTGACTCGGAGCCTGCGCGAATCCCTGTCGATCAACGAGCGCCTGCAGACGTCCTGGTCGCCGTACATCTCGTTCCTCGTTCTGCCGATCTTCGCCCTCGCGAACGCGGGTGTGCACCTGGACGGTCAGGTGCTGGCGGCGGCCTTCACCTCGCCCCTCACCTGGGGCATCATCACGGCCCTTGTGGTCGGCAAGTTCGTCGGCATCGTGGGTGGCACAGCGCTCGTTCGCGCGTTCGGGGGTGGCAAGCTCGCGCCGGGGCTCGGGATGCCCCGGATCGCCGGGGGAGCGGCGCTCTCGGGCATCGGCTTCACGATCTCGCTCTTCATCGTGACCATCGCGATCGACGACGCCGAGGCGCAGGATCTGGCGCGCGTCGGTGTGCTCGCGGCATCCGTTCTCGCGTTCCTGCTGGGGTGGGTCATCTTCACCGTCGCGGATCGCCTGCAGCCGCCCCGAGCGATCGGCGCACACCTCGTCCGACCCGTCGACCCCGAGCGTGACCACATTCGTGGCCCGGTCGATGCTCGCTACACGATCGTCGAGTACGGCGATTTCGAGTGCCCGTTCTGCAGTCGGGCGACCGGATCGATCGACGCCGTCTTCGATCGTCTTCCCGGGCAGGTGCGTTGGGTCTTCCGTCACCTTCCCCTCGATGCAGTGCACGCGCATGCCGAGGATGCGGCCAAGGCCGCCGAAGCCGCCGGGTTGCAGGGACACTTCTTCGAGATGGCGCGGACGCTGTTCGCGAATCAGAAGGCGCTCACGAAGGACGACATCCGCGGCTACGCCACCGCCCTGGGGCTCGACATCGACCGTTTCGTCGATGACTTCCGCTCAGCCGAGGTCATTCGACGCGTCGACGACGACCGGCTCGACGCCGAGATGATGGACCTGCATTCCACACCGACGTTCTTCGTCGGCGAGAAGCGGCACGTTGGGCCCTACGACTCCGAAAGCCTCATTCGAGCGCTCGAGGCGGCCGATCAGACACAGGCGGGAATACCCACCGCCCCTCCGCGTTCAACTTGATACGAACGCACTCAACTCCTAAAGTTGAGTGCTCAAGACTCATGTTGATCAGGAGGCCTCGTGCCCAACGATGTCACACCCCCGAATGGCGACGGCTTCGACAGCGGTGCCGGTGCATTCGACGAATTCCTCTCCCGCTACATGGCGGGTGAACGCGCTCGCGCCGAGCGGTCGATCGACCTCGCGCGGTTCCTCAGCGCCCGCACGCAGGACATCCTGCAGCGCGCCGGACGCTACGCGCTCGAGCGCGGCCAGCGCGAGCTCGACGCCCTGCACATTCTTCGCGTGATCGTGGACGAGTCCCCGGCCCGCGAGGCCGTCGAGCGCGTCGGTGCGAGTGCGTCGGCGATCGTGCGCGCGGCCGAGGGGCGCCTACCCGCCGCGGGTAGCCCCGCGTCGGTCGACAGCGCCGTCATCACGTCGTCCGTTCAGCGCTCGCTCTTCCACGCGTTCCAGGTGGCGCGGTCATCCGGGTCCACCTACGTCGATCCCGAGCACCTCTTCTTCGCGCTCGTTCTGGCTCAGGATGCCCCGGTCGGGCAGGTCCTCGCCGAAGCCGGCGTCACTGCCGAGGCCCTCACCCAGGGCGCCCGAGAGACCGTCGGCCCGATGGGCGAGACGCGCCCCGAGCAGACCGAATCCGAGACACAGTCCCCGATGCTCGAGAAGTTCGGAACCGACCTCACCGAGCGCGCCCGCGCGGGCCAGCTCGACCCCGTGATCGGTCGTGCCGACGAGATCGAGCAGACCATCGAGATACTCAGCCGCCGCACCAAGAACAATCCGGTGCTGGTCGGCGAGGCGGGTGTGGGCAAGACCGCGATCGTCGAGGGCCTGGCCCAGGCGATCGTCGACGGCGGCGTGCCCGAGCAGTTGCGCGACAAGCGCGTCATCTCGCTGGATCTGTCCGCCATGCTCTCGGGCACCCGCTACCGCGGCGACTTCGAGGAGCGGCTGACCCAGACGATGGACGAGATCTCGGCCCGCAAGGGCGAGGTGATCGTCTTCATCGACGAGGTGCACACGCTCGTCGGTGCCGGAGGCGGCGGCGACGGCGCGATGGACGCGGGAAACATCCTGAAGCCCCGTCTCGCGCGCGGCGACCTGCACGTGGTCGGCGCCACCACGCTCAAGGAGTACCGGACCATCGAGAAGGATCCGGCGCTGGAGCGCCGATTCCAGCCCGTGCGTGTCGGCGAGCCCTCGATCGAGGACTCCGTGCTGATCCTGCGCGGCCTGCGCCCGGCCTATGCCGAGCACCACGCCGTCGAGTACACCGACGACGCGCTGCGGGCGGCGGTCGAGCTGAGCGACCGGTACCTGACCGAGCGCGTGCTGCCCGACAAGGCGATCGACCTGATCGACCAGGCCGGGGCGCGGCTGCGCCTGCGGCTCGGCGCGAAGGTCGACGTGAGCGCCCTGATCGCGCGGCTCGCGGAGTTGGAGGCAGACAAGTACGCCGCTGTCTCCGCCGAGCACTACGAGGAGGCCTCCCGAATCCGCGACGCGATCGCCGAGGTGCAGCAGCGCATCGACGAGGCCACATCGCGCACGAGGGCGGGTGCCAGCACCGACGCCGTCGTGGACGAGGCCCAGATCGCTGCCGTGATCAGCCGGGCCACCGGCATCCCCGTGAACCGCCTGACCGAAACCGAGCGCGAACGCCTCGCCGAGCTGGAGGGTGAGCTGCACGGCCGCGTGATCGGTCAGGATGGCGCGGTAGAGGCCGTCGCGAAGGCCGTGCGGCGCAACCGCACGGGCATGGGCGACGCGCACCGACCGATCGGATCGTTCCTCTTCCTCGGCCCGACGGGTGTCGGAAAGACCGAGCTGGCCAAGGCGCTCGCGTCGTCGATCTTCGACGACGAGTCGGCCGTGATCCGGTTCGACATGAGCGAGTTCGGCGAGCGTCACACCGTATCGCGCCTGGTCGGTGCCCCTCCGGGATACGTCGGCTACGACGAGGCGGGCCAGTTGACCGAGCGCGTGCGCCGGAATCCCTACGCGGTGGTGCTGTTCGATGAGATCGAGAAGGCGCATCCGGATGTCTTCAATCTGCTGCTGCAGGTGCTCGATGACGGACGCCTGACCGACGGCCAGGGACGCACGATCGACTTCCGCAACACGGTGATCGTCATGACCTCGAACATCGGGTCAGAGTTTCTCGCGTCGCGGTCGGGCGCCATCGGCTTCATCGCCGACGGCGGTGGGTCGACCGGTTTCGGGAACGAGGACGAGCTGCGCGTGCGGGTGATGGGAAAGCTTCGCGAGGCGATGCGTCCCGAGTTCTTGAACCGGATCGACGAGATCGTGCTGTTCCGCAAGCTTGAGAAAGCTCAGCTGCGCGAGATCGTGAGCCTGATGCTGGGTGCGACCGAGCGCCGCCTCAGCGCGCGCGAGGTCTCGTTCGAGGTGTCGGACGCCGCGATCGACTGGCTCGCCGAGCACGGCTACGAGCCCGAGTACGGAGCACGGCCGCTGCGCCGGCTGATCCAGCGCGAGGTTGACGACCGCATCGCGGACCTGTTCGTCTCGGGAGAGCTGAGCGACGGGGGAGCGGTGCGGGTGGATGCCTCGGGTGGCGAGCTTGCGGTGACAAGCCTCGCACTCGCTCAAGCTCTGGCGGCGTAACGGCGTCCTCCCTCTGCTCGGGGGAGGAGATTTGCCGAGCGGAGGGGGAGTCCCACCGAATTCTCCCTCCGCTCGGCAACGGCCCTCTTCTCGGACGCCGTTTCCCCTCGCTACGCTTCTCGCGAGATGAAGGTCGACCTGAAGAAGCAGATCCCGACATACGCGGCGCCCCACGGTCGCTTCGAGATCGTGACGGTGCCGCCGGTGCGATACCTGGCGATCGACGGCGCCGGGGACCCCAACACCTCGCAGAGCTACGCGGACGCCCTGGCGACCCTCTATCCCGTGGCGTACGCGCTCAAGTTCCTCAGCAAACGCGAACTCGACCGCGACTACGTCGTGATGCCCCTCGAGGCGCTGTGGTGGGCCGCCGACATGGCCGCCTTCACCGCCGCGCGGGACAAGAGCCGCTGGCGGTGGACCGCGATGATCATGGTGCCGGAGTGGATCGACGACGCTCACGTGGACCTCGCGATGCAGACGGTGCGCGCGAAAGGCATCGCGCCGGCGCTCGCGGCATTGCGGGTAGACGTGCTCGACGAGGGCCTCAGCGTCCAGACGCTCCACATCGGGTCCTACGACGCAGAAGGGCCGCTACTCGAGGCGCTGCACGCCGAGTTCATTCCGGAGCAGGGACTGCGGATGACCGGACGCCACCACGAGATCTACCTCAGCGATCCGCGTCGCGCGGCGCCCGAGAAGCTTCGAACGATCCTCCGGCAGCCCGTCGAGCGGGTTGAGTCGAACGTCGGCGCTCGCGGCGGCGTGGAAAACTGAGCACGTGATGGAACGCGCATCGAAGAATCCGGCCGAGATCGCACGCACGATCGGGCGCCTGTTGCTCGCCGCCCTGCTGGTCGGCGCCGGGCTGTCGCATCTCTCGCGCGGTCGTCGTGGGTATCGGATCGTCGTGCCCGAGTGGGCGACGCGGATGCTGCGACTCGACACGGATGCGATCATCATCGCCTCGGGGGTTGTCGAACTCATGCTCGGTGCCGCACTCGTCGTTCTGCCGCGTGAGCGTCGTCGCATCGGAGCGGCCGTCGCGGCCTTCTTCGTCGCCGTGCTCCCGGGCAACGTCCACCAGTGGCGGACGGGCCGCCCCGCGCCGCTCATGCGCACGGATCGCGCCCGTTTCGTGCGACTGCTTCTGCAGCCCGTGCTCGTCGTGTGGGCACTGTGGAGCACGGCCCTTCCGTCTTCGTCGTCGTCATCCCGATTCCCGAAAGGTCGCCGTTGAGCATGACCCCGTCTTCCCGGCACGTCCGTTCACTTGTCACCGCCGATGCCCAGCACGACAGCCAGCTCGGCAGCATCCGTCGCCTCACCGTCGACAACTTCCCGATCCTGCGCCGCCTCTCGATCAAGCGGTTGGTGCTCGCGCCCGGCAGCGTCCGTGAACCGCACTGGCACGCCAACGCAGACGAGCTCGGCTACTGCCTGTCGGGGTCCGTTCTGGTGTCGATCGTCGAGAACGGCAGCGTCTTCTCGTCGTTCGTGATCGATGCGGGCCAGATGTTCACGATTCCGTCCGGTGCGCTGCACCACATCGAGAACATCGGCGACTCCGAGGCCGAGGTCATCGTCGCCTTCTCGAACGAGTCGCCCGAGGATTTCTCCTTGCACGCAGCCTTCGGCCAGATGTCCGATGCGGTTCTGGGCAACACCTTCGGCCTGGCATCGAGCGAATTCGCGCCGGTGTCGCGGGACACCACCTCGCGCGACATCGTGCGGCGCGAGGGACCGCCGGTCATTCCCGACACAGCCGGCTATGGCAACCCGCACAAGCTCGATCTGGCGGCGCAAGAAGCGCCCCTCAAGCATCCGTTCGGTGCCGTGAAGCTCGCCCGCAGCCAGTACTGGCCCGCGCTCACGAGCATGTCGATGTACTCGCTCACGATCCGCGACGACGGGATGCGCGAACCGCACTGGCACCCCGGCACCGCGGAGATGGGCTACGTGCACCGGGGTCGCGCCCGGATGTCGATCCTCGACCCCGACGGCACGGTCGACAGCTATCTGTTGCAGCCAGGCGACTGCTACTTCGTGCCGCCCGCCTATCCGCATCAGATCGAGGTCATCGGCGATGACGACATCCATTTCTTGATCTTCTTCGATCAGCCGACGCCGGGTGATATCGGCTATCGCGAGTCCGTGTCGGCGTTCTCGCGCCCCGTGCTGGCCGCGACCCTCGGTGTGGCGATCGATGACCTGCCGGAGTTCCCCTTCACCCCCGTTGATCCGCTGCCGGTGGAGCGGATCAACCCGACCGACCCCGTCTGAGCCTCGACGCACACGGTTCGGGGCTCTCGTTAGCAATGTGTAATATGTTGCATTCCCGAGTCTTTGGAGAGACATGCCGCTCAGCGATTTTCCGCGCCACTCGCTCACGTTCGGGCCGAGTCCCGTGCACCCGCTCAACCGGCTGAGCGATCACCTCGGCGGCGCGCGCGTGTGGGCCAAACGGGAGGATGTCTCGAGCGGACTCGCCTACGGCGGCAACAAGGTGCGCAAGCTCGAGTACCTCGTCCCCGACGCCATCGCACAGGGCGCCGACACGCTGGTCTCGATCGGCGGAGTGCAGTCCAATCACACGCGCCAGGTCGCCGCCGTCGCCGCGCATTTGGGCATGAAGGCCGTGCTCGTGCAGGAGAACTGGGTGGACTGGCCCGACTCGGTGAACGATCGCGTCGGCAACATCATGCTTTCGCGCCTCATGGGCGCCGACGTTCGGCTGGACGCTTCGGGCTTCGGCATCGGGTTCAAGGACTCGTGGAAGCAGGCGATCGCGGATGTCGAGGCATCCGGTGGCACGCCGTACCCGATCCCCGCGGGGGCCTCGGACCACCCGCTCGGCGGACTCGGATTCGCCAACTGGGCGCACGAAGTCGCCGCACAAGAGGCCGAGCTCGGCGTCTTCTTCGACACGATCGTGGTGTGCAGTGTGACCGGTTCGACGCACGCCGGCATGATCGCCGGCTTCGCCGACCTGCAACAGAACTTCGGCGGGCGCGAGCGTCGCGTCATCGGCATCGACGCGTCGGCGAAGATCGACGAGACGCGCGACCAGGTCGCCCGGATCGCCCGCCGCACGGCTGACATGATCGGCGTCGGGCGCGAGCTGCGCGATGACGAGATCACCGTTCTCGAGGGGTGGGCGGGGGACTACTACGGCATCCCGGTCGCCTCGACCGACGAGGCCATGCGCCTGACGGGAGGCCTCGAGGGCGTCATCATCGACCCCGTCTACGAGGGCAAGTCGATGGCCGGTCTCATCGACCTCGTCAGCTCGGGTGACATTCCGCGCGATGCCACCGTCTTGTACGCGCACCTGGGTGGACAGCCGGCGCTGAACGCCTACAGCGGCCGCTACCACTGACCTCAGGATCCAGCGTCGGCGAATATTCCGGGTCGCGTATGCGTCGAACGAGGTGTTGACTGGGGTTCATGACGAACCCCGGTCGATCCACCTCTCCCGCCCGCACGATCGCGCGCTGGGCGCTCGGTGGGGCGCTCGCCTTCGCCGGTATCTCGCACCTGTTCTGGGCGCGAAAAGAGTTTCAGGCGCAGGTACCCGACTGGACGACCGAATACACCCCGCTCGACAAAGATGCCGTGGTCGTCGCGTCCGGCGCCGTCGAGATCATGCTCGGCGCGGCGCTGATCGCGCTGCCGAAGGAACGTTCACGCATCGGTCTGATGCTCGCGGCGTTCTTCGTCGCCGTTTTCCCGGGCAACATCGAGCAGTACATGAAGAAGCGCGACGGCTTCGGTCTCGACACCGACCGCAAGCGTTTGGTGCGGCTGTTCTTCCAGCCCGTGCTCGTGGCCTGGGCGTACTGGTCGACCCGGGACCGGTAGGTCACTTCGACAGGCTCAGTGACCGAGCTGGCGGCTCAGCGTCCGCTGACTCAGCGCTTGTCGGGAACCAGGCGTACGAGCCGGATGTTGTCGGTCTCGTTCATCTCGACGATCGTCGGATGCGCCTTGATGAAGTCCGAGAACGACTTGTAACCGAGCCCCTTCTCGCTGAACGACGGATCCATCCGCTTGATCAGGTTCTTGATGACCGAGCTGTGCATCCAGTCGGCGTCGGTGCGCTCGTGCTCGAGCCGCAGGGCACGCTCGAGCAGATCGGCGGCCGGATCCTTCGCGCTTCGGCGACGCTGACGCACGGGAGCGTCGGATGCCGATGCATCCGGTTTCTGCTGCGGCTTGTCGGTCGGAACCGTGACTCCCGGGAGGGCGTCGTAAGCGTCGAATTGGTCGCAGGCCGCCGCCAGGGACTTCGCCGTGGACCCAGCGACGCCGACGCCGACGACGAACCGACCGAGGCGCTTGCAGCGTTGCGCGAGCGGCACGTAGTCCGAGTCACCCGCGACGATCACGACGTGCGTGAGGTCGGGAAGGCGGAACATGTCTTCCACCGCGTCGACCGCGAGGCGGATATCGGCGCCGTTCTTCGCGTACGCCGCGGCGGGGAAAAGCTGTACTAGGTCGACCGCGCGGGCTACGAGCTGGCTGCGGTACACAGCGTTGACGGGCGACGACCAGTCCGCATACGCGCGCGTCAGCACGAGGGTCCCGAACGAGGCGGCGTAGTCGATGATCGCGCCGACGTCGATGACAGCTTGGCTCAGGCGTTCCGCGATCTCGGGCTCGGCCGGATTCTCGGCGATGCGCTGTCTGTCGCGTCCGTACGCGTTCCGACCGTGCACGCGGTCATACCAGGAGATGACGATGTTGTCGAAGTCGAGATAGACGGCAACGCGTCCACCCTCGGCCATATCAGGCGCCGCCCATCTCAGGCCTCGCTCGGGTAGACGAGGCCGATGTGGCCCCGGATCTGATCGAGGGTCGCCATGATCTCCACCGTCTCGTCGATGGGGAGGATGTCGCCGCTCAGGTTGCCTTCTGCGACGAGCCGTTCTGCCGCGAGTGCCTGGTACTGCATCCCGCGGCCCTGGACGTGCGACACATAGTGTTCGCGTACCGTGCCGTCCGGAGCGCTGAAGCGGAACGACGTCGCGTTGTACCAGGTGCGGTCGATATCGATCCGCCCCGCGGTTCCGATGATGTGCGCGCTGTTCGGACCGGCCGCGCGCGACGACGAGATCGTGGTCGAGATCGCTCCGGACGCGTGCGTGAAGATCGTCGCGATCTCGGTGTCGGCCCCCGTATCGCTCTTTCGAGCCGATGCGAGGATCGTTTCGGGGCGTCCCAGGATGTCCCAGGCGAACGACACGGGATAGATGCCGAGGTCGAGCAGTGCGCCACCGCCGAGCTCCAGCGCGTTCAGGCGGT
>NZ_HG779592.1:0-24340 GCF_000582705.2 Microbacterium sp. C448 | reverse complement strand
CGACTCGCCTGCGGCTCGCTCAACGACCGGTTCTGGGTAGTCGATCCGACTCGTCCGTGGCTCGCTCAACGCCTCCGGGGATCCTGGCTCGACTCCCGCGATTCCCGACAACCGCTACAGCTTCGATCGTGGAGAGCCCGAAACCCTACTCCCAGCGGTAGCCGGCGCCGCGCACGGTTGCGATGTGCTCCGGGCCGAACTTGCTGCGCAGATACCGCACGTACACGTCGACGACGTTGGAGCCCGGATCGAAGTCGAGCCCCCACACGCGGCTGAGTAGCTGCTCGCGGCTGAGGACCTGGCCCGGGTGCCGCAGGAACTGCTCGGCGAGGGCGAACTCGCGAGCGGACAGGTCGAACTCCCGCCCTCCGGCGCGCGCGCGACGAGTGAGCGGATCAAGGCTGATGTCGCCGTGAACGACGCCGATCGAACCGGTGTTGACGCTCTCGCGCAGCCGGGAGCGTACGCGGGCGAGGAGCTCGTCGAACTTGAAGGGCTTGGCGACGTAGTCGTTGGCCCCGGCATCCAGGCCATCGACAGTGTCGCGGGTGCTGCTGCGGGCCGTCAGCATCACGACCGGTACGTTCGCACCCTGGCCGCGCAGGTGACGGAGGACCTCGAACCCGTCCATGCCGGGGAGTCCGACGTCGAGCAAGACGAGGTCGACATCTCCGCCGAGGGCGAATTCGAGCGCCGAATCACCGCTCTCGACGATCGTCGTCGTGTAGCCGGCCGCCTCGAGCCCGCGACTGACGAATGCGGAAATGCGCGGTTCGTCCTCCGCGATCAGAATGTGCGTCACCCCGTTGCCTCCCTCTGCAACACCACGTCACCGGCGCGAACGGGAGACGGCAGCAGCTCGCTGCGCCCCTGCGTGATCGGCAGAGTGATCGTGAAAGTCGCGCCGCCCCCATCGGTGTCAGTAACGGCGCACGTCCCCAGATGTGCCTTCGCGATCGCATCGACGATCGCCAGGCCCAACCCCGATCCCCCCACTGTACGGTGATCTGCGCGCGCGAAGCGATGAAAGATCCTGCGTCGGGCCGCCGGGGGGATGCCCGGTCCGTGATCCCGCACCCACAGATGCACCGAGTCGATGTCGAGGGTGCTGCCGATTTCGATCGGAGAGCCTTGCGGCGTGTACTTCGTGGCGTTGTCGGCGAGCTGGAGCCAGGCCTGCAGCAGGCGGTCGTAGTCGCCCTCTATGACGCCCCGGGCGATGCCCGCGACGCTCCAGCTATGTCCGGGGAAACCTCCCACGAGGTCACCCATCCGCTCCGTCAGCTCGCGGACATCGACCAGCGAAATTTCGAACTGGTCGCCCTCGGCGGACGAGAGCAGGTCGATGTCCTCGACCAGGCGTGTCATGCGATCGAGCTCGGCAATGCCGATGTCACGGGTGCTCGCGACATCCGCCGGGTTTGCGACATCCATCATCTCGAGGTGTCCGCGCACGATCGTGATCGGTGTCTTGAGCTCGTGGCGCACGTCATCGAGCAGCTGGCGCTGGTTGTCCATCGACCCCTCGAGACGGTCCAGCATCGAGTTGACCGTGCGGCTGAGGTCGGAGATGTCGTCGTTGCCGTCGGCGGGGATGCGCGCTCGCAGGTCGGTCGGCGTGATGGAATCGGCGGTCTCGCGCATGCGGCGGATGGGGGAGAGGATGCGTCCGGCGACGAACCATCCGACGATGCCGATCGCGGCCAGCGTGGCGAGCGCGGCGGCCGTGTACGTCAGGAGCGACAGGGTCACGGGCTCGAGTTCACGCGTGACGTCCACGGCACGGATGTAGACACCGGTCCGGTCGTCGCCCGGCTGGCTGACCGGGACGGCGATGTAGCGCAGATCGGTCGAGCCGATGCTCGCACTGGCGATGACGGCCTGATCGGCAGGCTTCGCGGTCGCCACGGCCTCGGCGACGAAGTCCGGGTCGTCGGCGATCTGCTGGCTGAGGGTGTTTGCGCTCCGGAACGCGATCCTGCCGTCGATGACGGCGATGGATGCTTCGTTTCGGCCGGGGATCAATCGTGAGACGGCGGCGCGCAGGTAGGCCTCGAGGTCGGTGAAGTTGTCGGGGGTGTCCTGCGCGCTCGCGACGGCACCGCTTTCGACCACGACGCGCAGCTCGTCGACCTGGTCGAGCACATCGATCTGCGAGATGAGTCGTTCATCGATGTCGGTGAGGGTGCGATCTCTCTGCGCGAGGAATGTCACCCCACCGACGATGGTGAGGCCCAGAGCCGCGACGGCCAGGATGGCGCCGACGATCAGCGCCCTCGCCGGAATCGGCCGCCGCTCGCGTGTCATGCGCTCATTATCCGGCCCCGCGGCACTCCGGTGTGCACAGGGAAGGAAGCTCTCATCCGGGGTGGGTCATGGAGAGCAGGTCGAGCTTCTCGTCCAGCTGCTCTTCCGTGATCTCGCCGCGCGACACGTAGCCGAGGTCGACGACCGCCTCGCGAACCGTGATGCCCTTCGCGACCGAGTGCTTGGCGATCTTCGCCGCGGCCTCGTATCCGATGAGCTTGTTGAGGGGCGTCACAATCGACGGCGACATTCCGGCGAACGCGGCGGCACGGTCGAGGTTCGCCTCGAGGCCGTCGATCGTCTTGTCCGCCAACACGCGCATCGTGTTCGCGAGAAGCCGGATGGATTCCAGCAGCGCCGTGCCCATGACGGGGATCGCGACGTTGAGCTCGAAAGCACCCGAGGCGCCCGCCCAGGCGATCGTCGCGTCGTTGCCGATGACCCGCGCGCAGACCATGAGTGTCGCCTCCGGGATCACCGGATTGACCTTGCCGGGCATGATCGAGGAGCCGGGCTGCAGATCGGGAATGTGCAGCTCGCCGAGGCCCGTGTTGGGTCCCGAGCCCATCCAGCGCAGGTCGTTGTTGATCTTCGTCAGCGACACCGCGATCGTGCGGAGCGCTCCGGATGCTTCGACCAGGGCATCGCGGTTGGCCTGGGCCTCGAAGTGGTCGACCGCCTCCGTGATCGGCAGACCGGTCTCGGTCACGAGCAGCTCGAGGACCTTCTGCGGGAAGCCGACGGGCGTGTTGATGCCCGTGCCGACAGCGGTGCCGCCGAGGGGAACCTCGGCGACGTGGGGGACGACGGCCTGCACGCGCTCGATCCCGAGACGGATCTGACGGGCGTAGCCACCGAACTCCTGTCCGAGGGTGACCGGCGTGGCGTCCATCAGGTGTGTGCGGCCCGACTTGACCGCACCCTTCCACAGTTCGGCCTTCGCCTCGAGCGCGACGGCGAGGTAGTCGAGCGCCGGGATCAGGTCGTTCAGGAGTTCCTCCGTGACCGCGACGTGCACCGAGGTCGGGAAGACGTCGTTAGAGGACTGCGAGGCGTTCACGTGGTCGTTGGGGTGCACGGGCGAGCCGAGGGCGCGGGTCGCAAGCGTTGCGAGCACCTCGTTCATGTTCATGTTCGTCGACGTGCCGCTGCCCGTCTGGTACACGTCGATGGGGAACTGATCGGCCGCTCCTCCGCCGATGACCTCATCCGCGGCGCCCGCGATGGCGTCGGCGATGGCACCGTCGAGTGTGCCGAGCTGTTTGTTCGCGAGCGCTGCCGCCTTCTTGATGCGCGCGAGAGCGACCAGCTGTGCCGGGTCGAGGCTGTCGCCCGAGATCGGGAAGTTCTCCACCGCGCGCTGCGTCTGCGCGCCGTACAGTGCGGCTGCGGGAACCCGCACCTCACCCATCGTGTCGTGTTCGATGCGGTACTCGATGCCAGCTTCGGTGCCGGCTGCGGTATCAGTCACGTCTTCGTTTCCTCCGGGTCTCAGGCGTCCGCGTCCATCGCGGCGCCCAGCAGGACGTCGGGCACGGCCGTGCCCTCGGCAAGTCGGTAATTCGCGCCCACGATGGCCAAGCGGCCCTCGGCGACGGCTTCGCTGATCAGTTCAGAAGTGCGCAGCAACTCGGTAACAGTGGCCCGCAGGTGCTCGCGTCCCACGGCCTCGGTGTCGATCGTCGCGGGGGTCACACCCTCTGCGGCACCGGCGGCGAGAACGCGGCGCGCGGCGGGAACGATCGGGGCGATCTGGCGCCACACCTGGGCGGGAAGTGCCGGGGCGTCCACGCCCGTGCTGTCGATCGCGGCGCGCACGGCGCCGCACTCGTCATGGGCGAGCACGACGATCAGCGGCACCTCCAGAACGGCGACGGCGTATTCGAGGCTGCCGACGACCGAATCCGAGATGACCTGGCCCGCGTTTCGCACCACGAACAGGTCCCCGAGGCCCTTATCGAAGATGATCTCCGCCGCGAGGCGCGAGTCCGAACAGCCGAACAGCGCGGCGCGGGGCTTTTGCGCGGCTGCGGTCTGGTGGCGGCGTTCGACGTCTTGACGGGGATGCCGAGGCTCGCCGGCAACAAAACGCGCGTTGCCGCGCAGCATCTCGGCCCAGGCGCGTGCGGGCGTCGGGGTATCGCTCATCGACTAGCTCCCTGGAGTTCCTTGACATCTGAAGCCACGATCGTCGCCAGTTCGGCGGCCTGTTCGGGGCTGACGGCGCCGTACAGCAGCACGTAATCGGCGCCCGCTTGTGTTCCGAGCGCATATGAGATGTTCGCAGCGCGACTGGGGTCCGCCGGTTCGAAGACGTCCCACTCGACGCCTTCGATCTGCAGTGTCTCCGTGGGTGCGGTACCGGCGAGGGCGCTGCGTGCCCATAGTTCGTCCGTGTCGAAAGCCTGCGCGAACCGGATGAAGCCCTCATCGTCGGGCACGTAGGCGATCGACCAAGACGATGACCCCCCGTCCGATGACCCGCCGTCCGATGACAACTCGGCGATGTTGACGCGCCAGTCGGACGGAACGGCGGGGACGATGACGCTCCGGCCCAGGCTTTCCGACGCCTGCTCGGCAATCGGAGCCGGGTCGATACTCTCCCGCTCGGGCAGTTCGCCTCGCGGAACGCCGAAGATGACGATGAAGACGACGACGACGGTGACGATGATCGCCGCGATCAGGTTGCGAAACGTCTGGCTCGACCGGTAGACCCGCGACGACTCCGCCTTGCGTGCCGCGGTCTCGTCGGGCGTTTCGGGCCGGCCGAGCTCGGCGACCACACGCTGCGGATTGCGCTCCGGCGTCATCCCGCGTCACCGCCGGCTGCGGGCGCATCGGTGGATGCGGAGGCGGCGTCCAGACGCTGCTTCGCGCCGAGCAGCCAGTCCTCGCACCGGCGGGCGAGCGCTTCGCCGCGCTCCCACAGCCTCAGCGACTCTTCGAGCGTTGCCGAGCCCTGTTCGAGGCGGGCGACGACCTGTTGTAGCTCGTCACGTGCCTGCTCGAAAGAGAGCGCGCTGATATCGGCTCCCTGCTCGGTCATACGTCCATCCTACGGCGCGCGATCACGGCTCTACCTCGCCGAGAGAGGTGGCGGCGAACCGTCCGCGGGCGACGGTCACGCGGGCCTCGGCGCCCTGCGGCGCACTCGCCGCGTCTCGGACGATCTCGCCGGCGACCTCGACGATCGCGTAACCGCGATCGAGGGTGTGCTGCGGGCTCAGCGCGCGGAGCCCGGCGCGCAGCTCGGCCACGTCCGTCGTGCCGCGGGCGAGTGCCCGGGTTGTCGCCGCGCGCCCCCGCGCGAGATGCTGCTCGATCGAGGACGCCCGATCCTGAAGCATCCGTTCGGGTTGCCTGAGCACCGGACGCGAGCGCAGCTGCTCGAGGTGCACGCTCTCATGCTGCAACTTCTGGGCGACGCGAGCGGCCAGGCGACCGCGCACCTGGCGCACGATGGCGAGTTGCTCGGCGACGTCGGGGACGATGCGCTTCGCCGCGTCGGTTGGGGTGGATGCTCGCAAGTCCGCTACCTCGTCGAGCAGCGGTCGATCGGCGTCGTGCCCGATTGCGCTCACGACCGGCGTGCGCGCTTCGGCCACCGCACGCAGCAGGCGCTCGTCGCTGAAACCGAGGAGGTCCTGGAAGTCGCCGCCGCCGCGCGCGATCACGATGACGTCGACCGCCGGATCGTCATCGAGTTTGCGGAGCGCCGCGAGGACGGACGGGACGCACTGGTCGCCCTGCACGGTGGCGTGTTCGACGCGGAAGCTCACGTGCGGCCAGCGCAGTTCGGCGTTTCGCAGCACGTCCTTCTCGGCATCCGAATTCTTCGCCGTGATGAGTCCCACCAGATGGGGCAGGAACGGCAGGCGACGTTTGCGGCCGGGATCGAACAGTCCCTCGGCGCGAAGCTTCGAGCGCAGGCGCTCGAGGTTTTCGAGCAAGTCGCCGAGACCGACGTGCCGGGCGGACGAGACGGTGTACGACAAATCGCCCGACTTGACGCGATATTCGGGTTTGGCGCAGACGACGATGTGATCGCCCGGCTTGATGTCTTTCGGCAGTCGGTCGCGCACGCGCGACCAGATCGTGAGCGAGATGACGGCATCGCCCTCGAGGTCGCGCAGGCGAGCGAAGGTACCGACGTTCCGGACGTTCCACTCGGTCACTTCGCCTTCGATCCAGGGCGAACCGAGCTTCGCGACATAGTCGCGGACGACCGTGCCCAGGGCCGAGACGGAGCACGGATGATCGGGGCTCGAGTCGCGCGGGTGCACCGTTCCGCCCGGAGGGGCGAATGCCGGGCCCGTCCCGCTCAGGGCTGTCGAAGCGCTCGTGCTGAGCGGTGTCGAAGCATCCGTCATCTGGGTCCTCCCGGCCGGGGCGCAGCTAGGCCCCCGTAGAATCGAGGAGTGAGCACCCCCGTCGTCCGCATGCCCCTGCCCCGAGTACCGGGCCGCGCAGGGCGTCTTCAGGATATCCCGGTCAACGGACACAAGAGGGTGCTGCTGGCTGCGCCCCGTGGATACTGCGCGGGTGTGGATAGGGCGGTCATCGCCGTCGAGAAGGCTCTCGAGCGTTTCGGCGCCCCGGTGTACGTGCGCAAGCAGATCGTCCACAACGTCCACGTCGTCACCGAGCTCGAGGCGGCCGGAGCGATCTTCGTCGACGAGGTCGATGAGGTTCCGCCCGGCGCCCACATCGTCTTCAGCGCGCACGGGGTTTCGCCCGCCGTCGTGTCGGCCGCGGCCGACCGCGGACTGCAGGCGATCGACGCCACGTGCCCCCTCGTCACGAAGGTGCACCGCGAGGCCGTGCGCTTCGCCCGCGACGACTTTGAAATCCTGCTGATCGGTCACGAGGGTCACGAAGAGGTCGAGGGCACCGCTGGCGAGGCTCCCGACCACGTGACGCTCGTCGGTTCACCCGAAGAAGCCGACACGATCGAGGTACGTGACCCGTCCAAGGTCGTGTGGCTGTCGCAGACGACCCTGTCGGTCGACGAGACGATGGAAACGGTCCGGCGCCTCCGCACCCGATTCCCGCAACTGCAGGATCCGCCCTCGGACGACATCTGCTACGCCACCCAGAACCGTCAGGTCGCGATCAAGAAGGTCGCGCGCGGCGCAGATCTTGTCATCGTGGTCGGTTCGGCCAACTCCTCCAACAGCGTTCGCCTTGTCGAGGTCGCCCTCGAATACGGCGCGAAGGCCGCGTATCGCGTCGACTATGCCGACGAGATGCGTCAGGAATGGTTCGACGGTGTGGAGACCGTCGGCGTCACGAGCGGAGCATCCGTTCCCGAAGTCCTCGTAGACCAGGTGCTCGCCGACCTGGCGACCGCCGGCTACCGCGATGTCGAGCAGGTGAAGACGGCCGAAGAAGACCTGATCTTCTCGCTCCCCAAGGAGCTCCGCCACGATTCGTCGGGCCAGCGCGACGAGCGCGCGCTCGGCGGCCGGGGGACCACCGCGTGACGGGCGCAGCGCCCGACCGGCCGGCACGCCCCGAATACGGCGAGTACGCCACGCCCGAAGAGCAGCGGGCGCGTATCCAGCAGCCGGATGCCACGCATGCGCTGTCGTCCGGTCAGTCGCTGGACGCCCCGGCGGCGCCTGTTCCGCCCGCTCCGCCGTACGGTTCGGCATCGACGACACCCCCGGCGCTGCAGCCGGGCGCTCCCGCGCCCGTGGTGCCGGAGGCATCCGGTCCCGCGCGTCCCGTTCGACGCCCGCGCACGGTCGATCGCATCGCCACGTTCGCGCTGCTCGGCTACGGGCTCTTCAACGTTCTGACGTCCATCCCGGCCTTCACCGAGTACTCCACCTACGCGAACACGCTGCTGGACATCATGGGTGTCGACGCAGAATTCAGCGGCGGGGGTCGCGGATGGGGTCTCGCCGCCGCGTTCGTGCTCGGGCTCGGGTGGCTCCTGACCGCCACGCTGACGTGGTTGAACCTGCGACGCGGGCGCATCACCTGGTGGATTCCCCTCGTCGGAGGGGTCGTTTTCACCCTCACCGCGAGCGTGCTGCTGATGGTGCCGCTGTTCAGCGATCCGACGATCTGGAACGCGCTGGTCGGTTCGGTCGGCTGATCCGCTCGAGCCGCCTCGGCGCCTCGATGTCCCACTTTCCGGGGTGTGTGTCCCAATTTCTCTCGGCAAGGGGGCGGCATACAGCGCAATAGTGGGACATGGCTCGGAGGCGTGTCCCAGTTTGGCTCGGTTTGAGGGCGCCGTATTGCTGAAAAGTGGGACATGCGGTGGATTGGTTTCCTTACGATGGGCGGATGCCTCGCGTGCTTGCCGTCTGCGTCGTCCATCAGCTGCGACCCGAAGCGGGCACCGCGGGCGTGACCGCTATCGACAAGCGCCCGGTCGCGCGCGGCGCGAAGGTCGGCCCCTACGGCGTCCGCGGCGACGTGCAGGCCAACCGCAAGCACCACGGCGGACTCGACAAGGCCGTCTACGCGTACGCCCAAGAGGACGCGGCGTACTGGGAGCGTGAGCTCGGCCGCGAGCTGCCGCCCGGCTGGTTCGGTGAAAATCTGCGGGTCGAGGGCCTCGACGTCAATACGGCGCGCATCGGTGAGCGCTGGCGCATCGGAGACACGCTGGTGCTCGAAGTGACGATGCCACGCACGCCGTGCCAGACCTTCGCCCGCTGGCTCGGCGGATCTGACGAGCGCGGATGGGTCAAACGTTTCTCCGGGGAGCGCCGCCTCGGGCCGTACCTTCGTGTCGTGCGTTCGGGTGTTGTGCGGCCGGGCGATGAGATCGAGGTGGTCGCAGCGCCGGAGGGCGCGCCGGGACTGCTCGACGGGTACCGCGCACCGGCCTGAGCGGTCGGGGTCGACGATTCGACGGGGCGGGACTAGAGGCCGAACGCCGCGGCGCGGTCGACGACTCGCTGCGCGCGAGCGATGGCCGGCGCATACGATCCGTCCGCCGATTCGACGGGTGTCTGCGCGAGCAGGTCGAGCGCTTCACGGATCGCCTGAGGGGAGGGCGAGAGGCCCTCGTCGATGACCGCGGCATGCTCGTCACGCAGCAGGAGCTTGCCTGTCATACCCATGTCGGAGGCGTGGCGCGCTGCGGCGAGGACGGCGGCTGGGTCTCCCGCGGTGGGCCCGTCGATCGGCGCGGGAATGCCCGCGGCCGCGCTCGCGACGACGAGCCGTGCGCGTGGCCACGACAGCACGAGCTGGTCGTCCGCCATACCGGTGTCGCGGCGGAAGTCGCCGGTGCCGAAAGCCAGGCGGAACGTCGACGGGTGGGCGGCGATCGACGAGCAACGCTCGAGCCCCACGGCTGATTCGATGAGCGCCACGATGCGTGTGCCTCTGGGAAGCAGGGCGGCGGTCGCGTCGATCTGCGTTGCCGATTCGGTCACGGCGAGCATGACACCCGCGAGGCCGGGCGCGGCCGCCGCCATCGCCAGATCGGCTTCCCAATGCTCGGTACCGTGCGCGTTGATGCGCACCCACGCGGGGGAGTGGTCGAGGAACGCCGCCGCGGCATCGCGCCCCTCGTCTTTGCGCGATACGGGAAGGCCGTCCTCCAGGTCGATCACGAGCGCATCGCAGGCGGTGATGTCGAGCACTCCGAGAGGTGAGCGCAGCATCCACGAGCGGGCGAGGTCTGCGGGCACTCTCAGGCGCGGGGAGGGGTGCGATGCGGTGCCGATCATGTCGTCCTGTCTCATCGTCGAAAGGGGCGGGCGTGCCCCGACACGGCGGCGACGCACGTTAGATCATGCTGCGTCGAGGACCGGGCCGGAGGTTCTGGTCATTTCGGTCGCGGACGTCGTGGAACGACGGATGCCCCGGCCCCGATCCTCGTGAGGAGTCGGCCCCGAGGCATCCGGTCGTTCAGATGCGGGGGATCAGCCCTGCGACTTGCCCGCGGAACCGAGCTGCTGCGTTGCCTCGACAACACGCGCGGCCATGCCGGACTCGGCGACCTTGCCCCAGGCACGGGGGTCGTAGGCCTTTTTGTTTCCGACCTCGCCGTCGATCTTGAGGACGCCGTCGTAGTTGCTGAACATGAAGCCCGCGACCGAGCGCGTGAACGCGTACTGGGTGTCGGTGTCGATGTTCATCTTGATCACGCCGTTCGAGACCGCGAGGGCGATTTCTTCCGACGTCGAGCCCGATCCGCCGTGGAAGACGAGGTCGAGGGGCTTGGGTCCGGTGCCGAACTTGGCGGCGATGCCGGCCTGGATCTCGCCGAGCAGCTCGGGACGGAGCTTGACGTTGCCGGGCTTGTAGACGCCGTGCACGTTGCCGAAGGTGAGGGCGGCGATGTAGCGGCCGTTCTCGCCGAGGCCGAGGGCCTCGACGGCCTTGGTCACATCGGCGACGGTCGTGTACAGGGCCTCGTTGGACCCCTCGTGCTGGACGCCGTCTTCTTCGCCGCCGACAACACCGATCTCGACCTCGAGGATCGCGTTGATGTTCTTCATGCGGGGGAGGAGTTCTGCCGCGATCTCGATGTTCTCGTCGAGCGGCACGGCCGATCCGTCCCACATGTGCGACTGGAAGATCGGGTTGCGTCCGGCCTTGACTTCTTCTTCGGAGGCCTCGATGAGCGGGAGCACGAAGCCGGGGAGGGCTTCCTTCGGGCAGTGGTCGGTGTGCAGGGCGACCGTGATCGGGTAGCTCTTCGCCACCTCGTGGACGAAACGGGCGAACGCGAGCGCACCCGTGGCGCGGGCCTTGACGGTCTGGCCGGCGAAGTAGTCGGCGCCGCCCGTGGTGACCTGAAGGATGCCGTCGGACCCTGCTTCGGTCAGGCCCTGCAGGACGGAGTTGATCGTCTGCGAACTCGAGACATTGATGGCGGGATAGGCGAAGCCTCCAGCCTTGGCTCGATCCAGCATGTCGGCGTACTGCTCGGGGGTGGCGACGGGCATCGAGGTGCTCCTTAGGAATCGGGAGGGTGCGGCTCTCACAGATCGGGAGGGTGCGTATTCACTCTAGCGAAGCCCGCCTCTCGACCCCGGAGACGGCGCCATGGATCGGTTGGTGCAGCGCCCCCGGACGGACGCGATCAACGAGCGCTCGCCTGCGCGGCTTGCGCGACGGTAAAGAAGCGCGATTCCTTCGCGCGGGAGGCCAGGAAAGCCCGGCGAATTCCGGGACCCCGTCGTTAGGCTGGCGACATGGTCAGCATCACCGGCGACATGAGCCCCCTTCATCCCGATCGAAATCTCGCCCTCGAACTCGTTCGCGCGACGGAGGCGGCCTCCATTCGAGCGGTGCCGTTTATCGGCCGCGGGGACAAACTCGCCGCGGACGCCGCTGCCGTTGACGCGATGCGAGCCTTCTTCACGACGGTGAACTTCGACGGCGTCATCGTGATCGGCGAGGGTGAGAAAGACGAAGCGCCCATGCTGTTCAACGGCGAGAAGGTCGGCAACGGGCGCGGCCCGCAATGCGACGTAGCCGTCGATCCGATCGACGGGACGTCGCTGACGGCGGCCGGGCGGCAGAACGCGCTCTCGGTCATCGCGGTGTCGGACCGCGGCACGATGCTCGACGCATCGTCGGTGTTCTATATGGACAAGCTGGTGACGGGGCCCGCGGGCGTGGGTGTGGTCGACATCCGACTGCCGATCGGTGAGAACATCCGCCTGCTCTCGAAAGCGTTGGGCAAGCCCATCGACGAGATGGTGGTGTCGGTGCTGAACCGGCCCCGACACGAACAGCTCATCGCGGACATCCGTGCGGCCGGCGCCGGAACACGCCTGATGTCCGACGGCGATGTCGCGGGCGGGATCAACGCGGCGCGTCACAATGCCCGCACCGACATGTGTGTCGGTGTTGGCGGCAGCCCGGAGGGCATCGTGACGGCATGTGCTATCAAGGCGCTCGGCGGACACATCCAGGGTCGGTTGTGGCCGCGCGATGACGTTGAAAAGCAGAAGGGCGCGGATGCCGGGCTCAAGACGGACGGATACGTCTATGAGGCCGACGAGCTGGTCACGGGAGACAACACGATCTTCGTGGCGACCGGCGTCACCGACGGTCAATTGGTGGCGGGTGTGCGGCGCGAGGGCGACTTCATCTACAGCGAGAGTGTCGTTCTGCGCGGCCGTTCCGGAACCCTTCGGCGCATCACTTCGGAGCACCTCACGTCCAAGTGGCTGTGACCCTCAGCCGCACGTGGCTGTGACCCTCAGCCGCACGCGGCTGTGACCCTCAGCCGCACGCGGCTATGACCGAGACGGCTCGCGTGGTCCGCGGTGCCAGCCCGTTCTCGGATCGGTCTGGCAGAATAGGGCGTGCCAGTCAGCGTTGACGGTGGTCCATCCACAGCACACACGGGACGGTTTTGCATGACTGCACAGGGTTTCACGGCAGTTCAGGGCTCCCCAGCGGCGCCCAATTCGACGGCAGTTCCCGGCTCAGCACCGGGTTTTGCGTCGACCGCTGCTCACCCGCAGACCGGTGCCCAGGCCGTCGTCGCCGATGCGATCGACCCCGCCCGTCGCCAGGACGTGTTGCTGCGCGTACGTCGAGAAGAGGGCCACGAGGTCAGCGCTTGGTGGCTCGTCGGCGCATTCGTCGTCATTTCGGGCACCGTTGTCGCCCTCATGAGCCTCATTCCTGGCGGGGGATCGTAAGCCGATCTCGCAACTCTCCGACGTCGGCGACTGCGACCGGCGTGTGGGTGCCGGTGTCTTCGCTGTCGTCTACGGAGCGATCGGCGGCATCCGATTCGTCGTCTTCGACAGAATCCAGCAGTTCTGCCGCGGTCAATGACCGGGGCGTCGTGGTGATCGAGGTCGCCTCGGGTAGCAGCCGGGTGTCGTCAATGCCCGGGAACTGACGCGCGGTCGCCAGCACGCGCGTCTCGAGCGAACCCGCGAAGCGGTTGTAGCTCTCGACCGTGCGCTCGATCGCGCGACGGAGCGAGTCGGCATGCCCGGCGAGGGCGCCGAGCCGCTGGTACAGGGTCGATCCGAGCTCGAACAGCCGCTTGGCCTCGGCCGAGACATCCTGTTGCGTCCACGAGAATGCGACCGTCTTGAGCACGGCCCAGAGATTCACCGGGGACGCCAGCGCGACCCGTCGGGAGAAGGCGTAGTCGAGCAGGGTCGGGTCTTCGTCGAGCGCGGTGGCGAGCAGCGATTCGTTCGGGATGAAACAGATCACGAACTCCGGGCTCGACTCGACACCCGTCCAATACGCCTTCTTCGCGAGGGCGTCCACGTGTGCACGAACGGCTCGTACATGCCGCTGCAGGAGGGCCTGGCGACGCTCGGCCTGCTCGCCGGTCGCGGTGGCGGGGATCGCGGATGCCTCGAGGTACGCATCGAGCGGAACCTTCGCGTCGACGGGCACCGACGCGCCGCCGGGCAGTCGGATGACCATGTCCGGCCGGCCGGTTCCGGCATCCGTCGTCACCGAGGTCTGGATCGTGAAGTCGACGTGACGCGTGAGTCCGGCCGCCTCGACCACGCGGCGAAGCGCCGTCTCGCCCCAGACGCCCCGTGTGCCGTTCGAGCGCAGGGCGCCGGCGAGCGACTCGGTGGTGCGCCGCAGCTGCTCGTCGGACTCCAAGGATTGACGCAGCTGAGCCGAGATGGCCCCGTACTGAGCGCCGCGCTCTCGTTCGAGGTCGACGACCTGCCGCTGCATCCGATCGAGCGACTCCTGCACGGGCGCGAGGGCGCGCAACACGGCCTGGTCGCGCCGCTCTCGTTCGGCCCGCTCGGCATCGGCGCCGCGCTGAAGCTGGAGCTGCTCGCGCAACCCCGCGACGAGGGACTCGGCTCCGGTCGTGCGGGCGCGGAGTGCGGCCATGTCGGTCTGCGCACGAGCACCCCGCGCGAGCCAGCCGACGAGAGCGCCGACGACGAGCGCCGCGAGCAGTCCGAGAAGGATCAAGATGTCCATGCGCCCATGGTCGCAGGGGGGTGCGACATCGCCCGGAGCGCCGCGCGCCTCGTGCTCGCGGATCGGACGAACCCGTCAGGCGACGGCCTCAGGCGACGGCGGCCTCGAGCGCCATCGGGGCGAAGGTCGGGCCAGCCGAGACGGGCGCCGGCGCCGATGGCTCGAGCCGACCCACCTTGATGCCCGCGAGTTCGGCCAGGTGCGAGACATCCGTCACTCCGTGCCGTCGCGCGGTGTCGATGACGATGTGCGCGCACGCTTCGGCGTCCGCCGTCGCGTTGTGGTGTGCGAAGTCGGCAAACCCGGCTTCAGCCGCGGCCACCGGCAGCCGGTACGAGTCGAGCACGTACGACTTGCGGGCGAGCTGCAGCGTGCAGAGGTAACGGTAGGGCGGGCAGTCGTCGCCCGTGGCGGCGCAGGCTCGGCGCAGCACGTTCATGTCGAACCCGGCGTTGTGAGCGACGAGCACGTCGGCGCCGGCGAATGCGCAGAGGGCGTCGAGTTGGTGCGTCCACTCGGCCGCGCCCGCAACATCCTCGACCCGGATGCCGTGGATGCGCGTGTTGAACGGATTGAACTCGTCGTGGCCCGCGGGTGGGCGGATCAACCACCCGGCCTTCGCGACCACCCGGCCGGCGCGGACCCGGACCAAACCGACGGCGCACGCGGACGCGGGGCTGGAATTCGCCGTCTCGAAGTCGATGGCGGTGAAATCCAGGGGCACGACCCCACCCTCGCGCGGCCGGAGCCGCGGGAGGCGGAGGCGCGCCGGGGTCGGCGAGGAGGCCCGGCGTGTCGCGCGATCTGGCTTGACGTGGCTGATGGGTTTCGGCGTAAATCTGAAAGGAATATTGAGCGCGATAGGCCGCCTGAGGGTCGATACGGCTACCGCGGCAGGCGATATTCCTTTCAGATTTACCGCCGACCCCGGCGAGTCCGGCGGGGGTCGCGCTTCGGACGCCCGACGTAGGCTCGGCGCATGAGCGATCGCGAGCAGATGTCGACGTCGTTCGGGCGTGCCGCCGCAATATACGAGGCAGGTCGCCCCGAGTACCCCGCGGCGGCGGTCGAGTGGTTGCTCGAGCCCGTCGTCGCTCGTTCCCCGCTGCGCGTCGCCGACGTGGGTGCAGGCACGGGCAAGCTCACGCGCGCCGTGCTCGCGGGAGGGGCCGAGGTGGTCGCCGTCGACCCCGACCCCGCGATGCTCGACCAGCTGCGCGCCGGGCTCCCCGACGTGCGGACCGTCGAGGGACAGGCGGAACGGATGCCTCTGCCCGACGCATCCGTCGACGCGGTCGTTCTGGGCCAGGCCTGGCATTGGGTCGATCCCGACGCCGGGTCGCGCGAGATCGGGCGCGTGCTCGCGCCCGGCGGCGTACTCGGGCTGGTGTGGAACATCCGCGACGAGAACGTGCCGTGGGTGGCGCGCCTGACCGAGATCATGCACGGCAGCAACGCCGAGCAGCTCATCGCGGACGGGGGCCCGCGCGTGGCCGAGCCGTTCGAGACCCTCGAGCGCCGCGAGTGGACGTGGACGCGGCGGATGTCTCCCCAGGCCGTGCTCGATATGGTCCGCTCACGCAGCTACGTCATCACGGCAGAGCCCGAGGACCGTGCGCGCATCGAGCGCGAGGTGGCCGATCATGTGGCGCAGCATCCGTCCCCCGAAGCCGACGGCTCGATCGACATGCCGTACGTGACGCACGCCTTCCGGGCCGTCATACGCGGCTGAGCGCACGGGCCCGGAGGATTCGTCCGGCCCGCCGCCGTAGACTCGATGCCCGTGGCTCTCACTATCGGCATCGTCGGCCTGCCCAACGTCGGCAAGTCCACCCTCTTCAACGCACTGACCCAGAACGACGTGCTCGCGGCGAACTATCCGTTCGCGACGATCGAGCCGAACGTCGGGGTCGTGAACCTGCCCGACCCGCGTCTGACGAAGCTCGCCGAGATCTTCGGTAGCGAGCGGATCCTGCCCGCGACGGTCTCGTTCGTTGACATCGCCGGTATCGTCCGCGGTGCGAGCGAAGGGGAGGGTTTGGGCAACCAGTTCCTCGCGAACATCCGTGAGGCGGATGCGATCGCACAGGTCGTCCGCGGATTCACCGACGACGATGTCGTGCACGTCGAGGGCGCGGTCAACCCGAAGAACGACCTCGAGACGATCAACGCCGAGCTGATGCTGGCCGACCTGCAGACCCTCGAGAAGGCGATTCCGCGTCTCGAGAAAGAGGTCAAGGGCAAGAAGGCCGACCCCTCGGTGCTCGAGGCGGCAATCGCGGCGAAGGATGCCCTCGAGCGCGGCGTGTTGCTGAGCCACTCGGGCCTCGACCTCGCGGCGATCAAAGAGCTCGGCCTGATGACATCCAAGCCCTACATCTACGTCTTCAACGTCGACGAAGCGGTGCTGACGGATGCCGCACGGCTCGCCGAGCTCGCCGCCCTGGTAGCGCCTGCCCGTGCCGTGTTCCTCGACGCGAAGATCGAGTCCGAGCTGATCGGCCTCGACCCCGAGGACGCCGCCGAGCTGCTGGCATCTACGGGTCAGGACGAGTCGGGCATCGACCAGCTCGCGCGCATCGGCTTCGACACGCTCGGCCTGCAGACGTACCTGACAGCGGGTCCGAAGGAGTCGCGCGCCTGGACGATCGGCAAGGGCTGGAAGGCACCGCAGGCCGCCGGCGTCATCCACACGGACTTCGAGAAGGGCTTCATCAAGGCCGAGGTCATCTCGTTCGATGACCTGGTTGCGACGGGGTCGGTGCTCGAGGCCCGTGCGAAGGGCAAGGCGCGGCTCGAGGGCAAGGACTACGTCATGCAGGACGGCGACGTCGTGGAGTTCCGCTTCAACAACTGACCAAGACAGCGGAGCTGACGATGAAATCCGTCGCCATATTCGCTACCCTAATCGCGGTGGCATGCCACCGATTGCACTTCCACGTGAAGAGTCACGTGAATCATTGCGGAGAGGCCTGATCACATCAGGACATGTCCGAATGGGGTGCGGCGCGAAGATGCGCCGACTTCATTCTGCCGATGCCAGGCATCGGCCGACGAGAGGACATGACATGTCGTCGAAGGACGAAAAAAACCTGAAGAACGTGATGGACAAGATCGCGAGCGTGGAAGAGCCGCGGCGATCGGTGATGCAACGCGTGCACAGCATCATCGTGACCGCAGCCCCCGACCTGAAGCCGCGGATCTGGTACGGGATGCCCGCCTACGCGACGTCGGCCAGCGCGCCCGCGCTTGTGACGCTTCGCAACGACGAGCGGTTGAATCTCGCCCTGACGGAGAAGGTGCCCTTTCGCGCCGCAGGCGGCCACGACGGGAATTTGATGCCGGCGGCGTGGTACTTCGAGGACGTTGACGAGGCCACGGAGAAGCGCATCGTCGAGATCGTCCGTTCGGTCGCCGACTGAGCGTGGACAAGAATCGCCTCGGCTCGCTCTGAGCGGCTCGCGCGTCGGGCGGGTGGCAACCGGTGATGTGACCCCCCCCCGTCGCGCGCCGTCACGCGGTAGCCTGCGACATGGGAAACGTCGAGCGACGGTCATCCGCGTACGAAGCCGGGCGCCGGTTGCGCAAGCGTCTGCCGCGGCGAGAATTGGCCAAGCTGGTCCTTCCCGCCGACCGGGATCCCTTCGCGATTCTCGAAGAACAGCACGCGTCGAGGCTGAAGGATCTCGTGCCGGTGCGGGTGGGACGGATGCTGCAATCGCCGTTCGCGTTCTACCGGGGTACGGCGGCGGTCATGGCGGCGGACCTGCGCAGTGCGCCCACCACCGATCTCGAGGTCGTCTCCTGCGGCGACGCGCACATCTCGAACTTCGGTTTTTTTGCCTCGCCCGAGCGCGCTCTCGTCTTCGACCTCAACGACTTCGACGAGGGCGGCGTCGCGCCCTGGGAATGGGACGTGCGCCGGCTCACCGCGAGCGTGCACGTCGGCGGTCGCGACATCGGCTTGAGCGAGGACGCATGCCGCGCCGCGGCCTTCGCGGCGGCCGATGCATACCGCTCGACGTTGCGGGACTACTGCCGCCTGTCGACGCGGGAGCGCTACTACACCCGGGTCGATATGTCTTCGGTCGCGCGTCACTTCGGGGAGGAAGGCGAGCAGACGGTCCGCAAAGCGGCGAAGAAGGCCCGCGCCCGCACGTCGGAGCGGCTCCTGCAGCGCCTGACGACGATCTCGATCGACGGCGGCATCCGCATCGTCGATCAACCTCCCGTCCTGCGCCACGTCGACCACGCGACCCTGGGCGAGGTCACCGACCTGTTCACCCAATACCGCGCGACCTTGCGCGAAGACATCGCTTTCCTGCTGGAGCAGTACCGTGTGGTCGACTTCGCCCTGCGGGTCGTCGGTGTTGGCAGCGTCGGCACACGCTGCTACCTGATCGCCGTCGAGGGTCCCACCGGCGACATCCTGTTCCTTCAGGCCAAGGAGGCCCCGCCGTCGGTCCTGTCGACGTATGGGGGTCGGCGGTCGCTCATCCCGGGTCGCCCGAGCTTGACGGACTTCATCGAGGGTCACCGCGTCGTCGCCGCCCAGCGGATCCTGCAGGCGAACTCCGACCTGTTCGTCGGATGGATGCGCGGCTGGGCCGGTGACGCCGCGGACCGCTATCGGGTGGACTACTACTGGCGGCAGTTCCGCGACATGAAGGGTCGATCGACCCGGCCACGCTCAACGCCGATCAATTCCGCTCATACAGCGCGCTGTGCGCGGCACTCCTGGCTCGGGCGCACGGGCAGTCGCCCGCCTCGGCCGCGATCGTGGGCTACCTCGGCCGATCAGACGAGTTCGCCGAGGCGACGGCGGCATGGTCGGCCGCCTACGCCGATGTCGCCGAGGCCGACTTCGAGCTGCTGCGTCAAGCGGTTGCATCCGGACGCCTCCCGGCCGAGACCGGCGTCTGAGCCGGGAGGGCCGGAGCGGTCCGCTTCGCCAACGGAACCGTCTGATTACACGATTCCCGGACTACGGTGGAACCCACCCCCGCGAACCGCGCCATCGAAGGAGATCGACATGGCCAAAATCGACATGGCCAAGACCAACAACGCCAAGCTCGACACAACCAAGGTCAAAGAGGTTCTCGCCCAAGGTGTCAAGGTCGTCGCAGAGGTCAAGGCGGTCTCGGCAGGCGCCAAGGTGGGCCTCGCCGTCGTGGGCGTCCTGCAGGTGGTGTTCGCGTTCCTGGCGTTCTGGGACCTCGCCCGGCGGGACGCGGACGAGGTCGTCGGCCCCAAGCCGGTGTGGATTCCGGTGATCCTGGTCAACTGGATCGGCCCCGCCGCGTACTACCTCTTCGGCATCCGTCACCAGCGCTGACGCGGACAAACGACGGAGACTCGGGCCACCCAGCTGGCGGTTCGTCGTCGCGCTCGGCGATACCCTGGGTAGCTGGAAACAGAGGAGCCACGACGATGACCGAGATCCAGATCTTCGAACCCGACGGACGCGCGATTCCCTTCGCCGCCGAAGGAGAGGGCCCGGCCCTCGTGCTGGTCGCCGATCGCGGGTCGGACATTGACGCACTCGGCTCGCTCGCTCACTCGGTGGCGCAGGAGGACTTCCGCGTCGTCCGGATCGGCCTCAGCGATTCAGCGGAGAAGACGGATGCCGTGGGTGGCACGGCTCGTGATCTCGCCCAGGACGTCGTCGACGTCATGGACCACCTCGGTATTGAGGACGCCTGGGTCGGCGGTCACGCGTTCGGCGGTTCCGTCGCGCGTCGGGTTTCGCTCGACCACCACGCTCGGGTGAACGGGGTCCTGCTGCTCGGCGTCGAGGCGGCGGATGTCGCGCCGCCGCTGGCCGACGGACTGCCTGTTCTCGTCGTTCAGGGCACCGAGGATGATGTGACGCCCCCGGCCAACGGCGAGGCGTTGCAGGCGTCCGCTCCGGGTCTCGTGAGTGTCGTCCCGATCGAGGGCGGCGGACACCTGTTCCCCACCACTCACGTCGGCGCGACCTCGTGGGCCATCGAGGACTACCTCGACTGGGACTAGACCGGCCCAACCAGGCCGCGGTCAGGCCTCGTCTGCCCGCGCTAACCATTCCGCCAGGTGCGTCGCCGTCGCGCCGTCGCCCCGCGCGAGGTCCCGGGGTGTGCCGGTCGCGACAACCGTCCCGCCCGCATCGCCGCCGCCCGGTCCCATGTCGATGACCCAGTCGCTCGCGGTGATCGCCGACTGGTCGTGTTCGACGAGCACGACCGAGTTACCCGCATCCACCAGCTGCTGCAGCTGATCGAGCAGCAGCTCGACGTCGGCCGGGTGCAAACCGGAGGTCGGCTCGTCGAGCAAGTAGAGAGCGTGGCCGCGGTGCGCGCGCTGCAGCTCGGTCGCGAGCTTGATGCGTTGCGCCTCGCCACCGCTGAGCTCGGTCGCGGGCTGACCGAGGCGCAGATAGCCCAGGCCGACCTGGCGGAGCATCTCGAGGCTGCGCGAGGCGGGCGCTGAGTCGGAGAAGAACTCCGCGGCATCCGCCACGGTCATGCCCAGAACATCCGCGATCGACCTATCGCGATACGTCACCTCGAGCGTCTCGGCGTTGTAGCGCGCGCCGTGGCAGGTGTGGCAGGGCGCGTATGTGCCGGGCAGGAACATCAGCTCGACCGAGACGAAACCCTCGCCCTGACACGTCTCGCACCGCCCACCCGCGACGTTGAACGAGAATCGGCCCGCGCTGTAGCCACGCGATCGGGCCTCGTCCGTCGCGGCGAAGATCTTGCGGACGACATCGAACATGCCCGTGTATGTCGCGAGGTTCGATCGCGGGGTCCGTCCGATCGGGCGTTGGTCGACGACCACCAGCCGATCGAATGCCTCGGCACCCGAGACCGCCTCGATGTCGACATCGAACGTGGAATCGTCGGGATCCTCTGGCTCCGATCCGAGGCGATCGCGCACCACCTGGGCGAGCACCTGCGTCACGAGCGTGGACTTACCCGAACCCGAGACGCCTGTGACGGCGGTCATGACTCCGAGGGGGATGTCGGCGGATGCGTCGCGCAGATTGTGGCGGGTGACGCCACGCAGATGCAGCCAGCCGTGCGGTGTGCGGGGCGTGCGCTCCTCCGGCGACGCCGCCCGGAACAGGTAGCGACCGGTGACGGATGCCTCGACCTCACGGAGTCCCTCGACCGGGCCGGAGTAGACGACGTGTCCGCCGGCCTCGCCTGGCGCGGGTCCGATGTCGACCACCCAGTCGGCGCGCCGGATGACGTCGAGGTCGTGTTCGACGACGAAGAGCGAGTTTCCGGAGTCCTTGAGTCGCTCCAAGACCCGCAGCAGCGGCTGCGCGTCGGCGGGGTGCAGACCCGCGGACGGCTCGTCAAGCACATAGACCACGCCGAAGAGCCCGGAGCGCAACTGCGTCGCGATCCGCAGCCGCTGTGCCTCGCCGGGCGAGAGCGTGGTGGAGTTGCGGCCGAGGCTCAGGTACCCGAGACCGAGGTCGAGCAGTACCTCGACGCGCGAGATGACATCGGTCGCGATGCGATCCGCGGCTTCGCCATCGCCCGCGGATGCTGCGGCATCCGCTCCCTCTCGCAGCTCTGTCGCGAGCTCGGCGAACGGAATCGCGTTCATCTCGCCGATCGAGTGCCCGTTGAATGTCACCGCTCGCGCGTCGGGACGCAGCCCGCTGCCCCCACATTCCGGGCACGGCATACTGCGGACGAAGCGCATCGCCTTCTCACGCATCCGCTCGCTCTGCGACTGCCCGAGCACGTGCATGACGTGCGCCCGCGCGCTCCAGAACTTGCCGTAGTAGCCGTGGTCGACGCGGCCCTCTTCGGGTTCGATCAAGACGGATGGCTGTTCGTCGGTGTACAGCAGCCAATCGCGATCCTTGCGCGGCAGCTTGCGCCACGGCTTGTGGATGTCGATGTCCAGCCCCCGCACGATGCTGCGCAGGTTCGCGCCCTGCCAGGCCCCGGGCCAGGCGGCGATCGCGCCGTCGCGGATGCTGAGGGTGTCGTCGGGAACCAAGAGTTCTTCCGTGACGTCGTGCACCGTTCCCAGGCCGTGGCAGCGGGGACACGCGCCCGACGCCGTGTTCGGTGAGAACGCCTCGGCGGAGAGGTGCGACGCCCCGGCGGGGTACGTTCCCGCCCGGGAGTAGAGCATGCGGACCAGGTTGGACAGCGTGGTGATCGTACCGACCGTGGAGCGCGAGCTCGGCGCGCCCCGGCGCTGCTGCAGGGCGACGGCGGGCGGGAGTCCAGAGATCTCGTCCACGTCCGGGGCGCCGACCTGGTTGAGCAACCGGCGAGCGTAAGGGGCGACGGATTCGAAGTAGCGCCGCTGAGCCTCGGCATACAGCGTGCCGAACGCCAGCGAGGACTTGCCCGAACCCGAGACGCCGGTGAAGACCACCATGCAATCGCGGGGGATGTCGATCTCGACATTCTTCAAATTGTGCTCGCGCGCGCCGCGCACCCGCACCCAGCCGTCCAGATCGTCCCGTGTCATGTCCTCGACGGTACGCGGGTGCGCTCACCGGCGCTGGGGGTTGCGTCATGGGCGTAAAGCGCACAGCCCGGGGAATACCACGGCCGGACGCCTCGTTGCCGGTCAGGTCGGGTCGCACATCGTGGCCCGACTTCTTGTCGAAGGGCTCCATCCGTGAATTTGTTCTCCCCGCTGACCGTCGGTGACCTGACTCTTCCCAACCGTGTCGTCATGGCGCCGCTCACGCGGACGCGATCCGGCGCCGAAGGCGTACCGGGAGCTCTCGTCGCCGAGCACTACGCGCAGCGAGCGGGACTCGGAATGATCATCACCGAGGGTGTGTACCCGACCGCGGAGTCGCGCGCATACCCGGGCCAGCCCGGAATCGTCACCGACGAGCAGGTCGCGGGGTGGCGCGCCGTCGCCGATGCCGTGCACGCCGAGGGCGGCGTGATCGTAATGCAGGTCATGCACGGTGGCCGCGTCTCGCACACCGACATCACAGGGACCCCGCGCATCGTCGCACCCAGCGCGATCGCTATCGCCGGGGATGTGCGCACACCGCTGGGCAAGAAGCCGTACCCCGTGCCGCACGCGCTGACGATTGACGAACTCGCGCAGGTTCGGGATGAGATCGTCGCCGCCGCGGTTCGGGCGATTGACGCAGGGATGGATGGCGTCGAGGTGCACGGCGCCAACGGCTACCTGCTGCACGAGTTCCTCTCGCCGGCGTCGAACCAGCGCACAGACGCATACGGCGGGTCGCCCGAGGCGCGCGCGAAGTTCGTCGTCGAGGTGACGAGTGCGATCGCGGATGCCGTCGGCGCGGGACGGGTAGGCATCCGACTGTCGCCAGCCCACAACATCCAGGACGCATTCGAGACGGATGCCGACGATGTGAAGGCCACGTATGAGGCCGTTGTGGCGGGTCTCGCGCCGCTCGGCCTGGCATACCTGAGTGTTCTTCACGCAGAGCCTGCCGGTGACCTCGTGCAGGCGCTGCGCGGGGACTTCGGCGGCACCTTCATCGCCAACAGTGGCTTCGGCAAGCTCACGACGAAGGACGAGGCGATCGACTTCGTTGCGAACGGATCGGCCGATGCGGTCGCCGTCGGACGGTTGGCCATCGCGAACCCCGACCTCGTCGAGCGGTGGCAGGGTGGTCACCCCGAGAACGAGCCGAACCCGGCGACGTTCTACGGCCTGGGCGCCGAGGGCTACACGGACTACCCGCGCCTGTCCGCGTAAGGGCAACTCGTGGGGTGCTGCCCGTGACGGGGTGCCCCATCGGAATGCGAAAATCAATCCATGACCGCAACTCTCGTCGCGCGCGGACTCGCCGGCGGATACGGCCACCGCACGCTCTTCGACAATCTCGACCTCACCGTCGCCCCGGGTGATGTGGTCGGTGTCGTCGGAGCGAACGGCGCCGGCAAATCCACCCTCCTGCGGTTGCTCGCGGGAATCGACGAGCCGCAGGCCGGTACGGTCTCGCTGGCACCAGCCGACGCTTTCGTCGGCTGGCTGCCGCAGGAGCACGAGCGGGTCGAGGGCGAGACGATAGCCGAGTACATCGGCCGCCGCACGGGGTGCGCGCAGGCGACGGCGGCGATGGATGCCGCGGCATCCGCTCTAGGTGCGCGGGTCAGAATCGGGTGGC
>NZ_HG779591.1:0-19470 GCF_000582705.2 Microbacterium sp. C448 | reverse complement strand
CTGCAGGACCGTCCAGAGGTCGCCCCCGTCCTCGGTCCAGCCTCGCGCGGCCAGCGTCGTGCCCCGCACATCCAGACCGACGGCGATCGCCTCGCCGTAGCGGGCGATGACATCCGCCGCCCACTCGGGGTTCTCGAGCGCTGCGGTGCCGAGGTTGATGCGACTGGCACCGCTCTCGAGGGCGGCCTCGAGTGAGCGGTCGTCGCGGATGCCTCCGGAGAGCTCGACCCGCACACCCTTGACCTGCTTGATCACCTTGCGGAGAACGGCGGTGTTGTTTCCGCGACCGAATGCCGCGTCGAGATCCACGAGGTGGATCCACGTCGCGCCCTGCCGGGCGAAATCAAGGGCCGCGTCGACGGGATCGCCATGGAAGGTTTCGGTGCCGGCTTCGCCCTGGGTGAGGCGGACGGCCTTGCCCCCGGCGACATCGACGGCGGGAAGGAGGACGAGCTCGGGTGTGGCGGAGAAGTCGTTCATGGATCCTCGTGCGTGGGCGGATGCGCCGGTTTTACACCGGATTCGGCTGCCGCGCGGGGCGGTCCGAAGGCCGGATAGGCACGAAGCCTAGATGTTAGTCGGGGTCAGGCCGTCGATCCAATTCGCGAGCAGTCGGATGCCCGCGGCACCGGACTTCTCGGGGTGGAACTGCGTCGCCGAGAGCGGCCCGTTTTCCACCGCGGCGAGGAACGGTGCACCGTAGTCCGTCCAGGTGAGGTGCGGGTTGGCGAAGGGCCCGTTCGCCTCCAGCTGCCATTCCTGCACGCCGAATGAGTGGACGAAATAGAAGCGCTCATCCTCGAGACCGGCGAACAACTTCGACCCCGGATCGGGGCGGACCGTGTTCCAGCCCATGTGCGGCAGAACGGGTGCGTCGAGTTCGCGGACGACACCCGGCCACTCCCCCATGCCCTCGGTGTCCACGCCGCGCTCGACACCCAGCTCGAACAGCACCTGCATGCCGACACAGATGCCGAGCACGGGGCGTCCGCCCGCGAGACGCCGGTCGATCAGTCGGTCCCCGCCGCTCGCCCGCAGCGCCTCCATGACAGCGCGAAAAGCACCGACGCCGGGCACGAGAAGACCATCGGCCTCGAGCACGAGCTGAGGGTCCGACGTCAGACGCGCGTCAGCGCCCGCCGCCTGCAGCGCCTTGACGGCGGAGTGGACGTTGCCGGACCCGTAGTCGAGGACGGCGACGAGAGGTCGACGCTCTCCGGAATCCGCGTCCGTCACAGTGCACCCTTGGTGCTCGGGATCCCCTCGACGAGGGGATCGAGCGACTTGGCTTGGCGGAAGGCACGGGCGAAGGCCTTGTACTCGGCCTCGGCGATGTGGTGAGGGTCGCGCCCCTCGAGCACGCGAATGTGCACCGTGAGACCACCGTTGAACGCGATTGCCTCGAACGTGTGGCGCACGAGCGACCCGGTGAAGTGGCCACCGATCAGGTGGTGTTCGAACCCGGCGGGCTCACCGGTGTGCACCAGGTACGGACGACCCGAAATGTCGACGACCGCCTGCGCAAGGGCTTCATCAAGCGGTACGAGGGCGTCGCCGTAGCGAGAGATACCGGCCTTGTCGCCGAGCGCCTCGCGGATCGCGATGCCCAGCACGATGGAGACATCCTCGACCGTGTGGTGTGCGTCGATCTGCGTGTCGCCCGTCGCCTTCACGGTCAGGTCGGTGAGCGAGTGCTTCGCGAACGCCGTGAGCATGTGGTCGAAGAACGGAACCGTCGTGTCGATACTCGAGCGACCCGTTCCATCGAGGTTGATTTCGAGGTCGACGGATGACTCACTCGTGCGACGAGTCTTGCTCGCCGTGCGCTCGCTCATGCCTGCGAGTCTATCGACGCGAGTTGGTCGAGGAACGCGGTGGTCTCATCCTCTGTGCCCGCCGAGACACGCAGCGTGCCGGGAAGTCCGACGTCGCGAACAAGCACGCCACGCTCGAACAGCGCGCGCCAGGTCGCGGCGGGATCGTTCACGCCACCGAACAGGATGAAGTTGGTCCATGACTCGTACGGTTCGTATCCGAGCGCGGACAGGGTCGCACCCATGCGGTCACGCTGCGCGACGATGTCGTCGACCATCGCAAGCATGGTGTCGGCGTGGCGCAGCGCGCCGAGCGCGGCCGCTTGCGTGAGCGAGCTCAGGTGATAGGGCAACCGCACGAGGCGGAGAGCGTCGATGAACGCGGGATTCGCCGCAAGATACCCGACGCGCGCACCGGCGAAGGCGAACGCCTTGCTCATCGTGCGCGAGACCGCGAGACGGGGACGATCGTGCAGAAGCGTCAGCGCCGACCGCTGGTCGTGCGGTGCGAACTCCCAATACGCCTCGTCGACGACGACGACGCCACGGGATGCCTGATACACCGCCTCGATGACGTCGATGGGCAGCGGTGTTCCCGTGGGATTGTTCGGCGAACACAACAGGATGATGTCTGGGTCCGCCTGCGCGACCTGCTCGGCCGCGAACTCCGGGGTCAGCGTGAAGTCGTGTCCGCGTTCACCCACAACCCACCCCGCACCGGTCCCTGCCGCCAGGAGCGGGTACATCGAGTAGGTCGGGCCGAATCCGAAAACGGTGCGACCCGGCCCACCGAAGGCCTGCATGATGTGCTGCAGCACCTCGTTCGATCCGTTCGCCGCCCACATGTTCTGCGCAGTCAGGCCATGCCCGAGATAGTCGGCGAAAGCCTCACGCAACGTGTCGAATTCGCGATCGGGATAGCGGTTGATCTCACGAAGGGCGACGGCGATGCCATCCAGGATGTCGTCCGCCACCTCTTGGGGAACCGGGTGCGTGTTCTCGTTGACGTTCAGTGCGATCGGCACGCTGGCCTGCGGGGCTCCGTAGGGAATCTTCCCTCGGAGATCGTCACGGAGAGGAAGGTCTTCGAGGGATGCGCTCACCCCTCCCATGCTACGACGCGCGAGACGAGGGGCGACGACTGGGTGTTCTTCCCTAGGAGGCGAGGTCGGCCGGGATCGCGATGCTCTGTCCGGCGACGACAGACGAAGAACCGAGCGCGTTCAGGCGGACGATCTCGTCCACGACATCCCTCGGATCGGAGGTCGGCGCCACCTCGAGGGCAATCGACCACAGGGTGTCACCCGGCTCGACCAGCACGGTGGTGAACTCATCGGCCGACGCCGAAACACTGCGCGAGGCGAGGGCCTCGCCACTCGCGAGGACACCGACGAACACTGCTGCTGCCAGGGGCAGCGACACCAAGCTCACGACGACGCGACGTCCGCGTGCCGTCAGCCGCAGGCGAGTGTGCGATGGCATCGACATGAGTGCGGTGGTCATCTTGTCCTCCTGGATCGTGCGGTGCTGTGTAGCGCGGGATGAGCGTGGTGGTCGCGAGTCCGGGCGGGCCGGTCGTGAGTCCAGCTCCGCATCCGGCTCTCGGCCGGGAGAGCCGGATGCGAAGTTGTGTTCCGAAGTTATCTTCGAGTATTTCATGTTGTCAAGTCCTTATTGCGCTTCGAATGGCCCGAAATCGTTCGACACGCTCGAACAGATGTGCCGAAATGTCCCACGGACCGGATAGTGTTTCGATGGTCGCGCTGGTGCAAGAGCAGTACACCAGGGACCACCGACATCGCATTCAGAGCGACGCCTCGTACGGCGGAAGGAGCACGACATGACGCTTGAGCCCGGGGACTCCGCGCTGGCGGAGTCGGATGCCGAGAGGGACGTGGACTCGGAGGCGAGCGCGGACGACGCGTCCGTCACCGAAGAAGTCGCCGGGCCACGGGCGCGCACGCGCCGCCGCAAGAGCCTCAGCGACAAGCAGCTCGCAATCCTCGAAGTGATCCAGCGCGCGGTTCAGGCGCACGGCTACCCGCCGAGCATGCGCGAGATCGGCGACGCCGTGGGCCTCCGCTCGCTCTCGAGCGTCACCCACCAGCTCAACCAGCTCGAGCTGTCGGGATACCTCCGGCGCGATTCGGGCAAGACCCGCGCGATCGAGATCTTGATCGATCTCCCCGGTACCGCGACCGAGAATCCCGCCGACACGGCCCCGCCCGTGGGCGATGCGGCGATGGTCCCTCTCGTCGGTCATATAGCGGCCGGCGTCCCCATCACTGCCGACCAGCAGGTGGAAGAAGTGTTCCCGCTCCCCCGCCAGCTCGTCGGCAAGGGCGAACTGTTCATGCTGCGTGTCTCGGGCGAGTCGATGATCGACGCCGCTATCTGCGACGGCGACTGGGTCGTCGTGCGCACGCAGGCGAACGCGGAGAACGGCGACATCGTGGCCGCCATGCTCGATGGCGAGGCGACCGTCAAGACCTTCCGGCGGCGCGACGGCCACACGTGGCTGCTGCCCCGCAACAGCGCATTCGAGCCGATTCTCGGCGATCACGCGAGCGTTCTCGGCAAAGTCGTCGCGGTCCTGCGCGCAGTCTGACCACCCGCGGTGGCCCCGGGCGCTGTTGCGGGAAAACCTGCGCGCGCAGGCGTGGGAGCGGTATAAGGGGATGTGACCAACCCCACCTCCGCCTCCGCGAACGACGCGGAGGTCGCGCGTCGGCTCGCCGAACTCGAAGCCGAGAACGAACGGCTTCGCTCGCGCCTCGAAGCGACGCCCGCTCGCCCGGACCGCGTCTCGCGGCCGCGGAAGGGCACGTGGCGCGGAGTCCTGTCCGCCGCAGTGATCGTCGTCGCGGCGCTCTTGGTACCCGTGTCGATCGTGTCGGCGTGGGCACGCACCGAACTCGTCGACGAGACCGCCTTCGTCGCTACGTTCGCTCCCCTGGCGCAGGATCCCGCCGTGCAGGCGCTGATCGTCGACGAGGCGACGGTGGCGATCGACGAGTCGCTCGACCTGCAGGGCCTGACCGACGATCTGTTCGACGGACTCGGTGGGCTCGGACTGCCGCCTCGGGCCACGGCCGCCATAGATCTGCTCCGCGGTCCGGCGGTGGAAGGGCTCCGCGGCCTGATCGGCACATCCGTGACCCAGCTCGTGGAATCCGACCTCTTCGCCTCGGTCTGGGAGACGGCCCTCCGCTCGAGCCATCGTGGGCTTGCCGCAGCCGCGACGGGCACGACCCCGACGGGGGCCGTCACCGTCAGCGACGCCGGCGAGGTCGGCATCTCGCTGGCCCCGATCATCGATGAGGTGAAGGAGCGGCTCGTGGCGCAGGGCGTCGGTTTCGCCTCCGCTATCCCCTCCGTCGACCGCACGATCGTGCTCGTTCAGAGCGACGCGCTCGTCACCGTTCGCATCGTCTATGGAATCGCCGCGACGGTCGGATGGTGGCTACCGCTCATCACACTCGCCCTGTTCGTCGGTGGTGTGCTCCTCGCACGCCGGAAGAGCGTCGCCCTCGTCGGCACGGGTGTAGCCATTGCCATCGGCGGCGGAACACTCGCCATTGCCCTCGCAATTGGCGCAACGGTTGCGTCGATCGCGGCGTCGCAACTCGCTCTCCCGATCACGGCCGTCGATGCCATCTACGAACAGATCGTCACGGCGATGCGTGACACCGCCGCGGTGGTCGCGCTGATCGGTGTTCTGCTCGCGCTTCTTGCATGGGTACAGGGGCGGAGCACAGCGGCGATCGCGATCCGGACCGGTGCCGCAGGCATCAACCACCGGCTGCGCTCGACGCTTCGCTCAAGCGGCGTGGACACGGGCCGCGTCGGCCGCTGGATGTACGCGTACCGCGTCCTGGTGCGGGTGGCCCTCGCCGCGCTGGCAATCCTCTGGCTCTTGGCGTTGCGTCCGCTCTCGATCGGCGATGTCTCGCTCGTTCTGGTCGTCGCACTCCTGGCCTGGTGGGCGACCGAGCTCGCGCAGAGCGATGCGGTACAGGATGAGCCCGAGCGCGCCGAGCCCGAGCTGAGTGGGTCCGAGCGCGTCACGACGTAGGGCACCCGGCGTCACGTACGCGGCGTCGGCCCCTCCGCGTAGCCTGTCGTGATGACCACGATTCTGCCTTTCGGAACCTGGCCCTCCCCCATCTCGGCCGCCGAGGTCACCACGTCCGCACCCCGCATCGACGGCGCGCGCTTCGTCACTGACGAAGCGTGGTGGAGCGAGTCGCTTCCCGCGGAGCGTGGTCGCACGGCCATCTTGCGTCTGCCCCGTAACGCCGACCACGGCGCCGACGCGGACGTGGTGCTGCCGGCACCGTGGAGCGCCCGCTCGCGAGTCCACGAGTACGGCGGTGGCGCGTGGACGGTGGATGACCGCGGCATCCTCTTCTTCGTCGAGCAGTCGGATCAACGTGTGTGGCGCCTCGAGGCGGACGGCGAGCCCCGCCCCCTGACCGCGGAAGCCCCGGGCACGCAGTACGGCGACCTGACGTGGTCGAACGGGCGCCTGCTCGCCGTACGCGAGGTCGCGCGCGAGGGGCACTATCCCGCGCGCGACATCGTCGAGATCGTCCCCGCGGTGGGCGGTTCCCCCTCCGCGCCGGTTCCGCTCGCGGCCGGCTACGACTTTCTCGCCTACCCGCGTCTCTCGCCGGATGGCGACCGGCTGGCGTACATCGGGTGGAACCATCCGAACATGCCGTGGGATGCCACCCAGCTGGTCGTACTCGACACCCGCAGCGGCGAGACCAGCATCGTCGCCGGCGGATCCCACGAATCCGTTCTGCAACCCGAGTGGACGGGTCCCGACGAGCTGACCTACACGACCGACCGATCCGGCCGGTGGACGCTCGAGCGTCGTCGGCTCGGCGGCCTCGCCGAACCGACCGCGGCCGAGGAATCGGACACCGACACCGGCGGGCCGCTGTGGAACCTGGGCGCTCGGTGGTTCGCCCCGCTCGAAGACGGTCGGCTTCTGGCTGTGCGCACGCATGGCCGCGACGAACTTGTCGTGGAGAACACGGATGGCTCGGTTCGAGCGATTCCGACGCCCCTGTCTGCCCAGGTGCTGATTCGAGATGTGAGGGGCACTCGCGCTCTCATCACGGGCGCGGGCGCGACGACACCGTCAGGACTCTGGCTGGTCGACGTCGACGACCCGGCATCCGCACGGCCGCTTCGCGGTGGGGTCTCGTCGAGAAGCGTCGGATGGCTGCCCGAAGCTATCGCGATGACGTTCGATGGACCCGGCGGCGCCGTGCACGCCTTCGCCTACCCACCGACCAATCCGGGCGTGGACGGCCCCGCCGACGAGCGCCCGCCCTACATCGTGACCGTTCACGGCGGGCCTACCGCCCACGTCGCGGGCGAGGCATCCCCCGCTGTCGCCTACTTCACGAGTCGCGGCATCGGTGTGCTCGATGTCAACTACGGCGGTTCGAGTGGTTATGGACGCGCCTACCGCGAGCGGCTGGCCGGGAAGTGGGGAATCGTCGACGTCCAGGATGTCGTCGCCGCGGCCGAGGGCCTCGTCGCGGTGGGAATGGCGGACGCCGCGCGCCTGGCGATCAAGGGCGGATCCGCCGGCGGATGGACCGTCCTGTCCGCGCTGACGACGTCGAAGACATTCTCGGCGGGCATCAGCCGCTACGGCGTCGCGGACCTCCGCGCCCTCGCCGAAGACACGCACGACTTCGAGGCGCACTACCTGGACGGGCTCGTGGGGCCGCTCCCGGAAGCCGAGTCTGTCTACGAAGAGCGATCCCCGCTCAGACGTATCGACAACCTCAGCGTGCCCGTGCTGCTTCTGCAGGGAGCGGATGACCCGGTCGTGCCGCCCGCGCAGGCCTACGCCATGCGCGATGCCCTCGCGGCAAAAGAAATCAGCCACGCGCTCGTGGTCTACGAGGGCGAGTCGCACGGCTTCCGTCGTGCCGAAACGATCCAGCACGCGCTCGAGAGCGAGCTGAGCTTTCTCGGGCAGGTGTTCGGGTTCGCGGCGCCGGGCGTGCCCGTGCTGCCCCTCGAGTCCTGAGGGGCAGCGGAAGCGGTCAGCGGAGGAAGGGGGCCAGCTCGGCCGCGAGCCGGGCCGAGACGTGTGCGTGCAACGCTGTGCCGCCCTCTTCATGACCCTCGGAGATGATGAGGCCCGAATCGTGGGCCGCAGACACCAGGTCTCCGCGGTCGTAGGGCACGAGCGCGTGTACCTCGACGGCCGGAAGCGGCAGCGCCGCCTCGACCGCGGTGCGCAGCTCGTCGATGCCCTCGCCCGTGCGGGACGAGACGAACATCGCGTTCGGCACAAGGCCGCGCAGCACCATCCGGTCATCCGCATCGATCAGGTCGGCCTTATTGAACACGACGATCTCGTGGGCGTCGCGAGCGCCCGCCTCGGCCATGACGTCACGGACCGTCGCGAGCTGACTCGCCGGGTCGGGGTGTGCCGCGTCGACGACGTGCAGCACGACATCCGCGCCCGCGACCTCTTCGAGCGTCGAGCGGAAGGCCTCGACCAACTGGTGCGGAAGGTTGCGGACGAAACCGACCGTGTCGGTAAGCGTGAAGACGCGCCCATCGACCGTCTCGGAACGACGGACCGTGGCATCCAGCGTCGCGAACAGCGCGTTCTCGACGAGCACACCCGCGCTCGTCAGCCGGTTGAGCAGGCTCGACTTGCCCGCGTTCGTGTACCCGGCGATCGCGACCGAGGGGATCGTGTTGCGGGTACGCTCGGCGCGCTTGGCCTCGCGAGCCGGCGCGAAGTCGCGGATCTGGCGGCGCAGCAGCGCCATCTTCGTGCGGATGCGTCGGCGGTCCAGCTCGATCTTCGTCTCACCGGGTCCGCGCGAGCCCATACCCGCGCCGCCGGCGCCGACCTGGCCACCGGCCTGACGCGACATCGAGTCACCCCAACCACGCAGACGCGGGAGCAGATACTCCAGCTGCGCGAGCTCGACCTGCGCCTTGCCCTCACGGCTCTTCGCGTGCTGGCTGAAGATGTCGAGGATGACCGTGGTGCGGTCGATGACCTTGACCTTGACGACGTCCTCGAGCGCGCGCCGCTGGCTGGGCGCAAGCTCCGTGTCGGCGATCACGGTGTCCGCACCGACGGCCGCGACGAGGTCGCGGAGTTCCTGGGCCTTGCCGCTGCCGAGGTAGGTTGCGGGATCCGGATGCGGGCGCCGCTGCAACACGGCATCGAGCACGATCGCGCCGGCGGTCTCGGCAAGAGCCGCGAGCTCGCGCAGCGAATTCTCGGCGTCCTCCTGCTCGCCCTGCGGGTAGACGCCTACGAGCACGACGTTCTCCAACCGCAGCTGCCGGTACTCGACCTCGGTGACGTCCTCGAGCTCGGTCGAGAGCCCCGGAACGCGCCGGAGCGCCTGGCGATCTTCGCGATCCCACTGATCGCCGTCTGAATCCGCGCCAGCGGTGGTCGAGGCATCCTGCAGCGCCTGCGCAGCCCCGAACGTCCGGACGCCCGAGCGCGTTTCGGCGCGCGCGAGAACGCGAGCGACGACGTCGTCAGCCTCGCCGTTCTCATGAGATGTGGGGATGGTGTCGGTCATGTATTTCCTCTCCGGATGCCTCGTGCCGCCTCGTGAAGAGGCCCCCTGGCATCCGTGGTCGTCGTGTCCGCGCGACGTCGTAAAACTCTAGCCTCCCGCGCGACACGGGTACTCCGCTACGCTCGCACCCATGGCGAGCGACCACTATTTCTCTGCGAGTCCCGCCAGCGCCGAGAATTTACGTCAGATCCGTGTCGACTTGAATGGTCGATCCGTCGAGCTGACGACCGCTGGCGGGGTCTTCAGCCCCGATCGTTTGGACGCGGGGACTGCCGTACTTCTCGCGAACACCCCCGCAGCTCCCGCGGGAGGACACCTGCTGGATCTCGGCTCCGGATGGGGCCCGGTTGCCCTGACCCTGGCGATGCAGTCTCCGCACGCAACCGTGTGGGCCGTGGACGTCAACGAGCGAGCCTTGGATCTCGTGCGCCGGAACGCCGCGAACCTCGGACTCCCCAATGTCAACGCTGTACTGCCGGATGGTGTTCCCGACGACGTGGTGTTTCGCAGCATCCGCTCCAATCCGCCGATTCGCGTCGGGAAGAACGAGCTGCACGGCCTGCTCGAGCGCTGGATCCCCCGCCTCGACGAGCGCAGCGACGCGTGGCTCGTTGTGCAGCGGAACCTCGGCTCCGATTCCCTGCAACGCTGGCTCGCCTCGACGTTCGAGCACGGATACAGCGTGCATCGCGCGGCCACGGGGCGCGGCTACCGCGTGATCCGTGTCCGTCGCCACGGTTCGCCGCCGACGACGCCTCTCGACATCGTTACCTGAGCTCAGCGCGAGTCACCTGGCGTCGGAGCGGAGCGTCCGCTTTGCCGCTCAGGCCAGGGCGACGTCGCCCGAGAAGACCAGCACCGCGGGCCCGGAGAGCAGCACGTGCATCTCGTCGCCGCGAGGAACCATCCGAACACCGAGCGTCCCGCCGGGAACGTCGACCCGCCAGATGTCGGGGGCCCCGGCCCCCGCCCAATGCCGCACGGCCAACGCCGCCGCGGCGACACCCGTGCCGCAGCTCAGGGTCTCACCAACCCCACGCTCGAAGACCCGCATCCGGATGACGCCGACGCCGTCTTGCACGAGGGGTTCGGCCGGCACGACGAACTCCACGTTCGCGCCCGCTTCCGGTTCGGGGTCAAGCACCGGCTTGTACGTCAACTCGAGCGCCTCGAGCTCGTCCTCGCCCGGCAGCGCGACGACCACATGAGGATTGCCGACATCGATGCCGAGGCCGGGCCGGGCGACACTCAGCCCAAGCGCACGTACGGTCGGAGCATCCTCGTCCACCGTCCACGCGCCCAGATCCGCCTCGAACCCGTTCGGCACCCGCGCCACGTGCTTGACGCCGGCCCGCGTACCGATCGGGATGCCCGCCGTGTCGACCTCGGCGAGCCCCGACTCGGCCAGGTAGTGCGCAAAAACACGGATGCCGTTGCCGCACATCTCGGCCTTCGAGCCGTCGGCGTTCCGATAGTCCATGAACCATTCGGCGCCCGCCGCCACGGCCGATGCACCCTCATCGATGGCCGCCGCACGGACGACACGCAGGATGCCGTCGGCTCCGATCCCGAAACGTCGGTCGCAGAGGGCCGCAACCTGATCGTCGGTCAGCGAGAGCGCTCCGTCTGGATCCGCGACGATGACGAAGTCATTGCCCGTGCCGTGACCTTTGGTGAACGTGACGGTGCCGGGCATGCCCACAAGTCTAGGGCGCCGAATTGACCTCACGCGTGAGCGCTCGTGCCGCGGTCGCCTCCCCCGCCGGCATCCAGTGCACGCCTGTGTAGCGGCGGAACCACGACACCTGCCGGCGTGCGTAGCGTCGGGTCAGCGCCTGGGTCTGCGCGATCGCCTCGGCCCGGTCGATCTCTCCCGTCAGCTGTGCGAGGGCTTGCGCGTAACCGATCGCGCGTTGCGCGGTCGTGCCGCGCTCGAGGCCCGCGGCCCGCAACAGCTCGACCTCGTCGAGCAGACCCTGCGCCCACATCGCCCCGACCCGGGTGTCCAGACGCTCGACCAGCACGGAGCGTTCCTCGTGCAGTCCGATCACGGTGGACGGATGCCAGGGCACCGGCTCGTCCGGAAGCGCCGCGCCATGCGTCGCACTCCCCTGCGCCAGCACCTCGAGGGCTCGCACCACCCGCCGGCCGTTGCGCGCGTCGATGCGAGCGGCGGTGACCGGGTCCTGCTCACGGAGCCGGGCGAAGAGAATGCCGGGACCGTGCGCCTCGAGTTCGGCCTCGAGCTCCTCGCGGAGGGCCTCGTCGCGGGGTGGGAATGAGAAGTCGAAGAGGACGCTCGAGACGTACAGGCCCGAGCCGCCCACGAGGATGGCGTGCGCCCCCCGGGCGTGAATCTGCTCGATGGCCCGCCTGGCCTCGTTCTGATAGGCAGCGACGGCCGCGTCCTCGTCGACGTTCAATACATCGAGCAGATGGTGCGGGACGCCTCGACGCTCGGCGAGCGGAAGTTTTGCGGTCCCGATGTCCATTCCGCGATACAGCTGCATCGCGTCGGCGTTGACGATCTCGGCGCGCTCACCGCGTGCCCCGAGCGCTTCGGCGAGGTCGAGAGACAACGCGCTCTTGCCCGTGCCCGTCGCGCCAACGACAGCGAACAAGCGCGGCGCGGCGGGGTCGGACCCGGCGGGTGCACCCGGATCGAACCCGGACGCTTCGCTCACGCCCGCGGCGGCATCACGGGCAGGCCGAGCGACACGGCGCGCGGTGCACCCGCTGCTCCAGCGGCCGGCGCCGGAACGGCACAGGACTCGGACTGCGTGCGGTCCCAGGCATCCCCCGCCCGCGTGCGCCGGATGCGCAGCGGCGCGCCCTCCGGCGAGTCGGCGAGCAGGTAGAACGGCGCGGCGTGCGTCACGACCGCGGTCACGATGTCGCCCGGGCGGGGCGTCTCGGAGCCGGCAGGCAGCTCGACGTGGACCAGCCGGTTGTCTTCGGCGCGTCCCGTCAAGCGATGGGTCGCGGCATCCTTCTTGCCCTCGCCGCTCGATATCAGGACGTTGACCTCTCGGCCGACCTGCGCCTGGTTCTCTTCGAGCGAGATGCGATCCTGCAGAGCCATCAGGCGCTCGTACCGCTCCTGCACCACAGCCTTCGGGACCTGGTCGGGCATCGTCGCGGCCGGCGTGCCCTCACGAATCGAGTACTGGAACGTGAAGGCGCTGGCGAACCGGGCTTGCTCGACGACCCGCAGTGTCTCGGCGAAGTCTTCCTCGGTCTCACCGGGGAACCCGACGATGATGTCCGTCGTGATTGCGGCGTTCGGGATGCGCTCACGAACGCGGTCGAGAATGCCCAAGAACTTCTCGCTGCGATACGAGCGGCGCATCGCCTTCAGGATGCGGTCGCTGCCCGACTGCAGCGGCATGTGCAGCTGCGGCATGACGGACGGGGTGTCGGCCATCGCGTCGATCACGTCGTCGGTGAAGGCCGCCGGGTGGGGGCTCGTGAAGCGGATGCGCTCGAGTCCGCGAATCTCGCCGGCTGCGCGCAGCAGCTTACCGAACGCGTGACGGTCACCGAATTCGACGCCGTACGAGTTGACGTTCTGACCGAGCAGCGTGACCTCGATCGCACCGTCGTCGACGAGCAGGCTCACCTCTTCGAGGATGTCGCCGGGGCGACGGTCCCGCTCTTTGCCGCGCAGGGTCGGGACGATGCAGAAGGTGCACGTGTTGTTGCAGCCGACCGAGATCGACACCCAGCCGCTGTAGACCGAGTCGCGCTTGGTCGGAAGGGTCGAGGGGAAGACTTCGAGCGATTCGAGGATCTCGAGCTCAGCATCGCCGTTGTGTCGAGCGCGTTCGAGCAGCCGCGGCAGCGAACCCATGTTGTGGGTGCCGAAGACGACGTCGACCCAGGGGGCCTTCTCGATCACGGCTTGCTTGTCCATCTGGGCGAGGCACCCGCCGACCGCGATCTGCATGCCGTCTTTGCGTCGCTTGACGGATGCCAGGTGCCCGAGCGTGCCATAGAGCTTGCCCGATGCGTTCTCGCGTACCGCGCAGGTGTTGATGATGACGACATCCGCCTCGGCCCCGGCATCCGCGCGGACGTATCCGGCGCTCTCGAGCGATCCGGAAAGGCGCTCGGAGTCATGGACGTTCATCTGGCAGCCGAACGTTCGCACCTCGTACGTGCGAACGTGTCCGTCTGCTGTGCGTGCGGCGACGGACGGCGCGATGAGGGTGGGCGCGCTGGAGAGGGTCGACATGATCCGCCTATTCTACGAGGCGCCATCACCGCGGGGCTCTGGACGAGGTGAGAGCCGCCGAAACACCCATCGTGCGACGAAACACCCTTCGACGCGGGGTGTTTCGTCGCCGCAGGGGTGTTTCGGCTGCACCGAACGCGCTACGTGTCGATCCAGAGGGTCACGTTCAAATTCGCGAGCCGCCGCACGAGCCGAGCCGAGATCGTTTCAGCGCCGCGCGGAAGGGTCATGAAGATCCGGACGACGGTTCCTTCAGCGTGGAGCACTGCCTCGGGCAGAGGGTCGAGGAAGTCGAGGAGCGTGTCGAGCGCCGACTCAAGCTGGTCGATGCGGGCGTTCCAGTCGGGCTGGTCGAAGGTAATCGTGCCGAGCGAATAGCGATGCTCGGACTCGCCCGCGGCTCGTTCTGTCCCGAAGCTCGCGAGTTGATCGATGGGGTCCGCGCTGAAGACCGTCAGGCTCACGATGACCTGGCCGGCATCGACATCGGGGTCCGGCACGTCCACGCTCATCATCACGGCAGAATCCTGGCAGAACGGCCGTCGAAACACCCGTCGTGCGACGAAACACCCCTAGACGCGGGGTGTCTCGTCGAGATACGGGTGTTTCGCCGGTGATGGCGCGGCGCGGGCGGCACGCGGCGCGCCGAGCGCGCGCAAACAAGCGCGGCGCATAGCCAGCGCAAGCAGGTTTCAGCGGAAGCGGACCTTGGATGAGCCGACACCGGCCTCATCGAGGGCCTGCTTGGCCGCCGTCATGGCCATCGACCCGCCGAACCCGCGACGCGCGAGCTGGCCGTGCAGCCGACGGACGGCCGCCTCGCGATCGAGCGACCCCATCGAGCGGGCCTTCTGCCGGGCGAAATCAAGAGCACGCTCGGCCTCATCGTCGGGGAGTTCGTCGAGCGCCGCATCCACGACCTCGCGCGGGATCCCCCGACCCGAGAGCGTCTGCGAGATCGCGCGACGCCCTTGGCCCTTGCGGCTCGTGGCGGCATACACGAGCTGCTCGGCCAGTCGAGCATCGTCGAGATAGCCTCGCGCCTCGAAGTCCGCCACGACATCCTCGGCTGTCGCACTGTCGAGGCCACGCTCGGCCAACATCCCCCGAGCCTCTTTTGCGGACAGCTGACGCGTGCGCAGCCGCTTCACGAGTGCCTGCGTCGCGCCGTCGACATCGACGCCCGGCTCGTCATCTTCGTCCGGAAGTTCGTCCCGCGTCGAGATCGCCACCGGCTTACGTGGAGCGGTCGTCGGTCCTGCAGTCGGAGCGGCCGTCGGGGCTTCGTCCTCGGCCCAATACTTGGGCGAGAACGTCACCTTGCGACTCGGGGGCGTGACCGCCCTGTCGGGCGCGGTCTGTCCGCGCTGGGGTTCTGCACCGCGTTCCGCACCCGGGAGGTAGGTGACGGGAGCCAGACGCTCGCCCCCGTCACCCTCATCGATAGGCATGATCACGCCGGGCGGCGCTGCGCCAGTTCGTCGTCGGCGGCGACGGGCGGCAGGGCCTTCGGCATGCCGATGCCGAGCTTCTGCTTGATCTTGTGCTCGATCTCGTCGGCGGTGTCGGGGTTCTTGAGCAAGAAGTTGCGGGCGTTCTCTTTACCTTGCCCCAGCTGCTCGCCCTCGTACGTGTACCAAGCACCCGACTTCTTCACGATCATGTGCTCGACACCGAAGTCGATCAGCGAACCTTCGCGAGATATGCCGGTGCCGTAGAGGATGTCGAACTCGGCCTGCTTGAAGGGCGGAGCCATTTTGTTCTTGACGACCTTGACGCGCGTGCGGTTACCCACGGCATCCGATCCATCCTTCAACGTCTCGATGCGTCGGATGTCGAGGCGAACGGAGGCGTAGAACTTGAGCGCCTTGCCGCCGGCCGTGGTCTCGGGCGAGCCGAAGAACACGCCGATCTTCTCGCGCAGCTGGTTGATGAAGATCATCGTCGTGTTGGTCTGGTTCAGACCACCCGTCAGCTTGCGAAGCGCCTGGGACATCAGTCGCGCCTGGAGACCCACGTGCGAGTCACCCATCTCGCCCTCGATCTCGGCGCGCGGCACGAGAGCCGCGACCGAGTCGATCACGATGAGGTCGATCGAGCCCGAACGGATCAGCATGTCGGCGATCTCGAGCGCCTGCTCACCCGTGTCCGGCTGCGAGACCAGCAGCTGGTCGATGTCGACGCCGAGCTTCATGGCGTACTCGGGATCGAGCGCGTGCTCCGCGTCGATGAAGGCGGCGATTCCGCCCGCACGCTGGGCATTCGCGATGGCGTGCAGCGTCAGAGTCGTCTTACCCGACGACTCGGGACCGTAGATCTCGATGATGCGACCGCGGGGCAGTCCACCCACGCCGAGTGCGACGTCGAGGGCGATGGAGCCGGTCGGAATGACCTCGACGGGAGCGCGGTCATCGCTGCCCAGGCGCATGACCGAGCCTTTTCCGAACTGGCGGTCGATCTGTGCGAGGGCCGATTCAAGGGCCTTCTCGCGGTCGGCGGGGTTGGGCATGGGATGCTCCTTCTGTCTCGCGGTCCATCGCCTGCAGTCTGTCGCGCAGCCGGATCGGCGATCCGGATACTTCGACAAGGCGTGAGCGGGGCTCGGTGTGGTTTCCACGTTAGGAAGGGCCTCCGACATCCGTCGTCTGGCCGTTCATGTCCGTGGAGAAACAGCACCTCGTCCACCTGTGCAGGAGCTTATCCAGCGACGAACATAGTTTCGACTAATGCGTGGGCGTGTCGTCGAAGACTTCCACGATAATCGCCGACTCGTTCCGCTCCACAACCGCATCTCCGACCACGGGCGCCTCCGCGGCGCGAGCGCCCGAGGCCGGGTCCACCGCCCGCGCGATTCGTGTCATGAACTCCGTGATGTAGCGAAGCTGCGTTTCGTCGTAGTCCCGTGCGATCCCACGCATGACATCCAGATGACCGCCTACATGCTGGTACAAGGTTTTGCGCGAATGGTCCGTCAGAACCACGACGCGCGCACGGCGATCCGTGGGGTGTGGTCTGCGCTCGACGTGCCCCGCGACGACCAGCCGATCGATCATCTTCGATGTCGAAGCGGTGGAGATACGCAGGTGCCGCGCGAGTTCGTGGGGGCTCACGGCCGTTCCGCGTCGCTCCCACTCCACCATCATGCGGAGGGCGCGCAGGTCGGTCAGATTCATCGCCATGTCGTCGCCGAGCTCACCGTGCATGCGGTCGAGCGCGTCGCCGAGCGTGCGCAGCGCAAGGAGCGCCGAGCGCACCGGATCTGGTTGCTCACTCAATGCGTGGACACCCCCTCGGGCTCATGTGTATCATCGGGAGACAGCAATTAGCTAGCTAAGCTAGCGAATTAACAGGGGAGCACGTATATGCCCGACACCGACTACGTTGTCCTCCTCGATGAGGCGGGAAACGAGATCGGGACCGCCCCGAAGGCCAGCGTCCACGGTACCGATACCGCACTGCATCTCGCATTCTCGTGCCATGTCCTCGATGATGAGGGGCGCATTTTGGTCACCCGTCGCGCTCTCGACAAGCAGACCTGGCCCGGCGTCTGGACGAACTCGTTCTGCGGTCATCCCCGTCCCGCCGAGCCCGTCGTCGCGGCGGTCCGTCGTCGCGCGGAGTACGAGCTCGGCATCACCGTCTCATCCCTCGAGCTCGCGCTTCCGCTTTTCCGCTACCGCGCCGTTGATGCCAGCGGGATCGTGGAGCACGAAATCTGCCCCGTGTACACGGCGCGGACGAGCGATGAGCTCGTCTTGAACCCGCACGAGGCCGTGGACTACATGTGGGTACGCCCCGAGGACCTCGCGCGCTCGCTCGAGGCAACTCCGTGGGCGTTCAGCCCGTGGCTGGTCCTGCAGGCACAGCAGCTCGACCTGTTCACGGCGCATCGGCCCGTGAACGATCATCGTCTCGCTTCATGAGACTCCCGTCATGAGCCTGATCGCCACCGGTCTGGTCGGCTCCGTCGCGCGAGCCGAGATCGACACGCAGATCGACGGCGCCCTCGCGCGGATACAGCGTCGTGCGGAGCCCTTCGGCGGCGTGTTTGCCGAGTTGGGCTCCGCGATCCAGCGCTCGGCGCAGGGCGGCAAACGCTTTCGTCCCGCGCTCGTGGTCGCGACGTTCGAGTCGCTGGGCGGCGACGCTTCGACGAACGGCTGCGTCTATCCCGTCGCCGCGGCTTTCGAACTGCTGCACGCGGCATTCCTCATGCACGACGACATCCTCGACCACGACACGATGCGTCGCGGGGTGCCGAACGTATCCGGCCAGTTCCGGTCGTACGCGACGCGGTGGGGCGCGGATGCTTCGGGAGCCGCGCTCGTCGGTGATGCCGCCGGGCTTCTCGCCGGAGATCTGCTGCTGCACGAGTCTCAGCGTCTGATTGCCCTCTGCCCCGCTACCGAGGACGAGCGCGTGCGTCTGCTGGACCTGCTCGACGAGGCCGTACTGGTGTCTGCCGCGGGTGAGCTCGCGGATGTCGCCCATTCCGTTCTCGACAAAGAACCGGCTGCCGCCGACATCCTGGCGGTCACGCACGACAAGACGGCCGTGTACTCGTTCGCCGCGCCCCTGCGCGCGGGTGCGTTGTTGGCCGGGGCAAGCCCCGAGGTCGAGGCGATGTTGGCGCAGTTCGGCAGCCGGCTGGGCCTCGCCTACCAACTCGTCGACGACCTGATCGGCGCGTTCGGCACGGATGAGCAGGCCGGTCGCCCGGCGGGAGCCGATCTGCGCGAGGCGAAGCAGACCGCGCTGATCGCCCTCGCCCGAGCCACCGCAACGTGGTCCCAAGTGAGCGATGCACTGGCGCTCGCGCACACGGGACCGATCGCGGTGCGCCACGCGCAAGACATGCTCGACGGCAGTGGCGCACGAAACGAACTCGAGCGCCTCGTGAACAACGCCCTGTCAGAAGCACGCGAGCTCATCCTGCCTGGCTATGTGCCGCCGGCGACGGCGCGGATGCTCGGCGACCTCGTCAGCGCTGTAGAGGCGCGTATTCCGTGACCGACCGTTCAGCACCCCGCGACACCACTGGACTCGACCTGTACGACCGCACGGCACGCGCCGCGGCCGAGACGGTCATCTCTCGCTACTCGACATCGTTCGGCTATGCGTCGCGTCTGCTCGGTCCGCGGGTCCGACCGCACGTACGCAGCACCTACGCCCTCGTCCGTGTCGCGGACGAGATCGTCGACGGCCCCGCGCGCGAGGCGGGACTCACCGCCGAAGAGGAGGCGCGCGAGCTCGACGCGCTCGAGGCGCAGACGCTCGAGGCCATCCGCACGGGATTTTCCGCGAACCTCGTCGTTCACGCTTTCGCCCTCACCGCACGTGAGTGTGCGATCGACGAGGCGCTGGTCCGGCCCTTCTTCACCTCGATGCGGACGGACATCACCGTGTCCGAACACGACGCAGCATCGCACGATGCATACGTCTACGGATCGGCCGAGGTCGTCGGCCTCATGTGTCTGCAGGCCTTCGTGAACGCCGGCAGCCCGAACCCCGGACCGGCAGATCCCGAGATCGTCGCGGGCGCCCGACGGCTGGGAGCGGCGTTCCAGAACGTGAACTTCTTGCGGGATGCGGGTCACGACAGCGACGCCCTCGGGCGCGACTACCTCGGGCTGGACGGCTCGCCGACGACCCGGGCCGCCGTACTCGATGACATCGACGCCGATCTCGCCGCCGCGGCATCCGTCATTCCGCGACTGCCGCGGGACTCCCGACGCGCCGTGACGTGCGCGCACGACCTGTTCGCCGAGTTGAGCGCACGACTGCGACGAGCGGATGCCTCGGCCGGCCGGGTCCGCGTGCCGAACCCGGTCAA
>NZ_HG779590.1:0-14518 GCF_000582705.2 Microbacterium sp. C448 | reverse complement strand
CGGTGTTGCACTAGCCACCTGAAACCGCCGCGCCGAATAGAGCGGTCTGTGACAGTTCGGCGCCCCACCCCGGGCCTACGCAACTGCGGCGCGTGAGGGCTGGGTGCGACGGCCGCGGTGCGCGGTCAGGCGGCGGGCTTCGCCGATGGCGAGGACCAGCGCCGCGATCGGCAGGACGAACGGAAGCATCTGGATCGATGTGCCGAGGATGACGACGGATGCGCCGCACAGGGCCGCGATCGTCGTCCGAACGACCCGAGAGGCCCAGCGACCCACCGCGAGAATCCAGGTGACGGCACCGCCGAGGGGCAGCGCGGCGATCGTCAGGGCCCAGACGATCCGGTTGCCGTCACCGCCCCCGATGACGTTCTCCGTCGCGGCGATGAGCAATGCGATCGCGATGAGCGTCGGCGGGCCCCAGGTGTCGATCGTGCGATAGTCGTGGGATCGCAACAGCCCGATCGCCGCGCAATACGGCAGTGCGGCAAGGAATCCCGCGACGATTCCGGCACGCATCGCCTCGGTCGAATCCAGGGTGACACCGCTCCACCCGCTACCGGTGAGCGCGAAGACGATGGCGCCCACTCCCGCAACAGTCGACGCCGCTGCGCAGGCCAACACGCTCGGGCGGGCCGGGCGGGGCATCCTTGCCGCGGGCCCCGCGGAACGGGGGGCGCCTGCCGCCGTTGATTTGCGTCGCGTCAGCAGAATCACCCCGCCCAGGGTTGCCACAGCGACGAGTGCCCCGGTTGTGGGGCTCAGCAGGGTGAACGCCAGCAGGGGATAGGTGATTATGGTGCACCCGCCGCCGCCCAGCCGCGCCCACCCCGTAGGCACGGTCAGGGCCCGAAGAATTCCGCCCAGAACGACGGCACCCCACGCGGTGGCGGCAAGCCACGCGGCCGTGAAGAACCACACGAAAGCCTGAGCGAACCAGCTGCGGGTGATTCCCGCATCGCCCTCATCGAAGCCGACCGACCACGAGAGAGCGGCAAGGGTCGACAAGACGGCGGCCGGCACCGCGAGTGCGAAGGCGGCCAGCGCCTCGGGGGCGGAGAGGATCCCGCGCGTCCGGAGCGTGGCGACGATGGCGAGAAGCATGAACAGCGGCGCGGCTCCGAAACCGGGTATCAATCCGATGGGGCCCGCTCCCGCGAACAGGAGCGGTATGCCCGCGAGTCCGAAGGCAACGGCGAGGGATGCCGCGACGATAGCCGCGCGTCGATCCAGTCGAGCGCCAAGGCCTTGGACGACCGCGGCGCGCCGCATCGAGGCATCCGGAATCCGCTGCTCGCGCGCCTCGGCGTCGTCGAGCATCGTGCCCAACACAACCTCACCGTTGCGCTCTCGCCAGCGGCGCGGGTACCAGCGCAGCAGGGCGCGGAATGCGCGCTCGTCCGGAGCCGTCATGCGAACGTCGCCACGCCGACGGCGGGCGCGGGGTGCGGGGACGCGAGCGCCCGCCGCGCCGCGGATGCCCGATTTTCGAGGTCGGCGAGCTCTTCTTCGAGGCGGGTCCGTCCCGTGTCTGTGAGTGCGTAGTAGCGGCGTGCTCGCCCGTCCACGATCTCATCGCCGTCGTCAACGACGAGTCCGCGCGTCTGCAGGCGCTCGATCGTCGCGTAGAGCGTCGTGGTCTTGAGGGAGCCGGGATCGCCGGATGCCTCGTCCACATGTCGCAGGATCGCGTAGCCGTGGCGGCGCCCCTCGGTGAGGCTCGTGAGGATCCAGAAGGCGGTCGTTCCCAGTGGCGCGCTCATGCGTCGACCATATGCCCACTTCGGGAGTATGTCGAGTTGCTGAGTCGCCCGCGCCGGCGTGGCGAGCGCGCACGCGCCGAGAGCCCGAGTCCGGGCGCGCCGGGAGCCGACCTCGCAGGAGGCCGACCTAGACTTATCGGGCCATGATTCGACCCGACCTCAGCCTGCCGATTCCCGAGAATATCGGCGCCGCGCACTTCATCGGCATCGGTGGATCGGGGATGTCGGGGCTCGCCCGGATGTTCCTGGCCCGCGGCATCCGGGTCTCGGGGTCCGACCGCGCCGACAGCGACGCGCTGCGGCAGCTCGCGTTGCTCGGGGCGCGCGTGCATGTCGGGCACGACGCTGCCAATCTCGGCGACGCCGACACCGTCATCCACACCGGCGCGATCTGGCCCGAGAACCCCGAGTACGTCCTCGCGAAGGAGCGCGGGATGCCGGTCATCCATCGTTCGCAGGCGTTGCACTGGCTCATCGGTGGTCGCCGTCTCGTTTCGGTCGCCGGCGCGCACGGCAAGACAACCTCGACCGGAATGATCATCACCGCTCTGCACGAGCTGGGCGCCGATCCGAGCTTCGTCAACGGGGGAGTGATCGCGCAGCTCGGCGCCTCGAGCGGCACGGGCGTCGACGAATTGTTCGTGGTCGAGGCCGACGAGTCCGACGGCACGTTCCTGCTGTACGACACGTCCATCGCCCTCATCACGAATGTCGACCCCGATCACCTCGACCACTACGGAACGAACGACGCGTTCGATGACGCCTTCGCGCGCTTCGCCGACGCGGCCCGCGAGAGCGTCGTCATCTCGGCCGACGACCCCGGGGCGCTGCGGGTCACCTCCCGCCTCACGCATCCGAACGTCATCACCTTCGGGGAATCGGATGGTGCGGACGTGCGTGTCACCGACATCACCACCGACGGCCCGGTGTCGTTTGCGCTGACCTACCGCGGCGTGACGGAGCGGGCCCGGCTCGAGATCCCCGGTGCACACAACGCGATCAATGCCGCGGGTGTCGTCGCTGTGTTGCTCTCGCTCGGGTACGAGCTCGAGCCCGCCCTGCGCGCCGTCGAGGGGTTCGCGGGCACGATCCGCCGCTTCGAATTGCACGGTGTCACCCGCGGCGTCAGCGTCTTCGATGACTACGCGCACCACCCCACCGAGGTGGCGGCAGCCCTGGCTGCGGCGCGGACCGTTATCGGCGAGGGCCGCATCATCGCCGTGCACCAGCCGCATACATACTCCCGCACACAGCAGATGTATCGCGAGTTCGCCGAAGTGCTCGAGGAGTATGCCGACCACACGGTCGTGCTCGACGTCTATGGTGCCCGTGAGGATCCCATCCCGGGTGTCACCGGCGCCCTCGTCCGCGACGCCTTCGCGGCCCCCGATCACGTCGCGTACGTTGCGGACTGGCAAGAGGCGGCCGACTACACGGCAACGGTGGCGCGAGAGGGCGACTACGTCATCACCCTCGGCTGCGGCAACGTGTACCTGATCATTCCGCAGCTGCTCGAAGCTCTTTCGCACACGGCGCCGGCCGGCGTCACGGACTGACGGATGCGTCGGCCTCCGCCGCTTCCCGCGCCCGAGACATCCGGGGCGGCCTCGAAGCGCACATCGCGTTCGTGGGATGAGCCGCGTTCGTGGGGCGACGCGCGTTCGAGGGACGACGGAGCGACCGTTCCTGCTAGCCACGAGAGTCTGGGTGAAGACGCATCCGTCGTCCCTGCTCCATCCGAGGCGCAACCGTCGCCGAGAGGCGAGCCGGCGGTAGACGAGGCGGCGACCCCTGAACGGGGTGAAGACCAGACGGCCCCGGATGCCGCTCCCCGACGCACGGGAATCCGTGACGTCTGGCGTGCCGCACGTGCACGTCGCCGCGCGTTGCGTCGCGAGGTGCGCCGCTTCACTGTCCGCAGCCGGCGTCGTCGTCTCGTGTGGCTCGTGAGTAGCGCCGCCGTGCTGATGCTGATCGTCGGCAGCGTCGGCGCGGCCTATAGCCCGCTGTTCGCGGTCGAGCGGATCGAGGTCGTCGGCACGGCCTCGTTGCCCGCGACGACGGTCGAGGAGGCCCTGACCGGCCAGATCGGGACGCCCCTGCCGCTCGTGGATGCGAGCGCCGTCAAGGCCGCGCTGGTGGCCTTCCCCCTGGTCGAGTCGTACACGCTCGAGGCACGCCCGCCGCATGACCTGGTGGTGCGGATCGTCGAACGCACACCCATCGGGGTCATCCAGACGGATGCCGGGTGGACGCTCGTCGATGCTGCCGGCGTGGCGCTGGAGACCAGCCCGAACCCACCGGACGGTCGCCCCATCCTCGAAATCGCCGGCGGGACGACATCCGGGGCGTTCGAGTCGGCGGGACTCGTTATGCGCGCCCTCCCGGAAGCGATCGCGACCCAGGTGGCGCGCATCGCGGCGACCACGCGCGACGATGTCACTCTCACGCTCGCGAGCGGCGCCCAGGTCGTCTGGGGAGCTGTCGAAGAGACGGCGCTCAAGGCCGTGAATCTCGACCGGGCGATGGCTGCTCGGCCTGGTATGTCGGTGTACGACGTCTCGTCGCCCGCATCCGTCGTCGTCCGCTGACTCTCGCTGCTGCGAGCTTCTGCACCTGAGGTTTTCGTCCGTGTGCCGCGACACGCCGCGCGCCTGCGGGCGCCTGCGGAGCCCCGGCCTACCGTGTGAACAGAGGAAATGCATACCGGGCATTTCTTTACAGTTCTACTTGAGGTTGAAGGTTTCACCCAGGTTCGCGACACGGAGGCCGGCATGAGCCAGAACCAGAACTACCTCGCCGTTATCAAGGTCGTCGGCGTCGGCGGCGGCGGCGTCAACGCCGTCAACCGCATGATCGAGCTCGGGCTGCGCGGTGTCGAGTTCATCGCGATCAACACCGACGCGCAGGCGCTCCTCATGAGCGACGCCGATGTCAAGCTCGATGTCGGTCGCGAGATCACCCGCGGCCTCGGCGCCGGCGCCGACCCCGAGGTGGGACGCCGTGCGGCAGAGGACCACGCCGAAGAGATCGAAGAGGCCCTGCGCGGCGCCGACATGGTGTTCGTCACAGCGGGCGAGGGTGGTGGCACCGGCACCGGTGGCGCACCCGTCGTCGCCAAGATCGCGAAGTCGATCGGCGCCCTCACGATCGGTGTCGTCACGAAGCCGTTCTCGTTCGAGGGACGCCGTCGTCAGACGCAGGCCGACACGGGCGTGGCCAAGCTCAAGGAAGAGGTCGACACCCTCATCGTGGTGCCGAACGACCGCCTGCTCGAGATCAGCGATCGCGGAATCTCGATGATCGAGGCGTTCGCGACGGCAGACCAGGTGCTTCTCGCCGGTGTCCAGGGCATCACCGACCTCATCACGACTCCCGGTCTCATCAACCTCGACTTCGCCGACGTCAAGTCGGTCATGCAGGGAGCGGGATCAGCCCTCATGGGTATCGGCTCCGCCCGCGGCGCGGATCGCGCAATCAAGGCTGCCGAGCTCGCGGTCGAATCTCCGCTGCTCGAGGCCTCGATCGAGGGTGCGCACGGTGTGCTGCTCTCGATCCAAGGTGGCTCGAACCTGGGAATCTTCGAGATCAACGATGCCGCGCAGCTCGTCAAAGAGGCGGCGCACCCCGAGGCCAACATCATCTTCGGTACGGTCATCGACGACACGCTCGGCGACGAAGTGCGCGTCACGGTGATTGCGGCCGGATTCGACGGCGGAGAACCCCTGCAGCGCAGCGAGCCCGTCGTCGCTCAGCGACAGGCGCCCGCCCTGCCGGTCGCCACGGCCGACGAGGCAGCCGAGGTCAAGGCCCCCGTGCGCGAGTCGGTTTCGGTCGGCTCCGCGTCCGGCCCGATCGTTCCCGAGGCTGCGGGTTTCGACTCCGCGTTCGGTGACGACGATCTCGACATCCCGGACTTCCTGAAGTAGCGGTATCCCGCAACGGATGCCGCGGCCCGCGAGAGGTGCCGCATGACCGAAGTGGCCCCTCTCGCGGACCGACTGGCGTTGTTGGACGAACGCGTCGCAGCCGCGGCCCGGACGGCCGGACGCGACCCGGCTGAGATCACGCGGATCGTCGTGACGAAGTTCCATCCGGCGCAGCTGGTGCGCGATCTGCACGCCCTCGGCGTCCGAGACGTCGGTGAGAACCGCCAGCAAGAGATCTCCGCAAAACGTGCTGAGCTCGCGGACCTCGCGGACATGCGCTGGCACTTTGTCGGGCAGATCCAGACGAACAAGGCGCGTGCCGTGCGGGCCGCCGCATCCGTCGTTCACTCGGTGGATCGGACCAAGCTCGCCGACGCTCTCAGTGGCGCCGCGGACGCCGGGACGCCGCCGCTCGACGTGCTCGTGCAGATCAATCTGACGGCCGACGCGGGACGCGGCGGAACGAATGAGTCGGACGTCGTGGCCCTCGCCGAACACGTCGCCGGATGCGCCGGACTCCGGCTGCGCGGCGTCATGGCTGTGGCGCCGCTCGACGAGAATCCCGCCGCGGCCTTCGCACGCTTGGCCGAGCACGCCGCACGGGTCCGCGCCGTGGTGCCCGACGCATCCTGGATCAGCGCCGGGATGACGGGGGATTTCGAAGAAGCGATCGCCGTCGGCGCGACACACCTGCGGATCGGGTCCGCAATCACGGGCAACCGACCCGCCCGCGGTTAACCTCGAAACAGACGAGCCAACACGGAGGATGCGATGTCGAACCCGCTCAAGAAGACCATGGTCTACCTCGGTCTTGCCGACGAAGAAGAAGTCGTCGACGAGCCGCAGCAGCAGCACTCGCGCGTGCACGCCGTCGAGCCCAAGGGCACGGTGACGCCCCTTCGTCCGAAGGCCGTCCACCAGCCCGCAGCGGGCGGACTGACCGAGATCCTCACGGTGCACCCCAAGCAGTACCGCGACGCCCAGGTGATCGCCGAGAACTTCCGCGAGGGCATCCCCGTGATCATCAACCTCTCGCAGATGAGCGACGCCGACGCGCGCCGCCTCATCGACTTCGCGAGCGGACTGTCGCTGGGACTGTACGGACGCATCGAGCGGGTCACGAGCAAGGTCTTCCTGCTCTCGCCCGAGCACGTCGAGGTTTCGGGTGACGGCGGCATCCCGCACGCCGACCCGGACGCCGCGCCCTTCTCCGCGTCGTAGTCTGTATACGTGGAACTGCTGAGGCTCATTGCGTCGATCCTCAACGGTCTGATCCTGCTGTACGTGTTCGTGCTGCTGGGGCGACTCATTCTCGAGTACATCCCGGTCTTCAATCGCGAATGGCGTCCTCGGGGTGCCGGGCTCATCTTCGCTGAAATCGTCTACACCGTGACGGATCCTCCGATCCGGCTTTTTCGCCGATTCATCCCGCCGCTCCGTATCGGACCGGTTGCGATCGATCTCGCTTTCGCGCTCACGATCTTCCTGTGTTTCATCCTGCTGAGCGTCACACGATCCATCGCCGGCGCGGCATAAACCGGCGCTTTCGGCTGGGCTGACCGTGCCGTGACGCACCCGGCCCGCTCTCGCGACACCGAGATGGCTCAGCTATGCTGATGGCTTCGCGCCCCAGCGCAGCCACGCCGTGACCAGCAGAGATGAACAGGACGGATCCCCCATGGCTCTGACCCCCGATGACGTTGTTACCAAGCAGTTCCAGCACGTCCGGTTCAAAGAGGGTTTCGACCCCGAAGAGGTCGACGACTTCCTCGACGAGATCGTCGTCGAGTGGCGCAAGACGATCGCCGAGAACGAAGAGCTGAAGGCCAAGCTCGAGGCCTACGAGGCCGGCGAGAAGCCGGCCGCCGCAGCACCCGCTGCTGAGCCCGCGCCCGAGGTCGAGGCTCCCGTCGCGGCCGCGCCGAAGCCCGCTCCCTCGAGCGATGACGCCGGCGCAAGCACCAGCGCGGGAATCATCGAGCTCGCGCAGCGTCTGCACGACGAGCACGTCGCCGAGGGCATCGCCCAGCGCGACAAGCTGGTCGGAGAGGCTGAGGCAACCGCATCGCGCATCGTTGCCGAAGCCGAGGCCAAGCAGCGCGAAGAGGCCGCCCGCCTCGAGAAGGAGCGCACGGTACTCGAGGGTCGCATCACCGAGCTCCGTCAGTTCGAGCGTGACTATCGCGCCCAGCTGCGTAGCTACATCGAGGGTCAGCTGCGCGACCTCGAGACGTCCGGCTCGACGTCGGGCTCGACGCCCGTGTCGGCCATCGGTCTCTAGACCTTGACCGAACCGAGTCCCGCACCCGAGCAATCCGCGGGGCCGCGCAAGCCTCTCAATCGACCGGCGGCCATCGCCATCATCGCGACTCTCGCGGTGGTGGCCTTGGCCGCCGATCAGTTGAGCAAGTTCTTCGCCTTGCAGAATCTGACGCCGGGTGATCCGGTCCAGATTCTGGGCGAGTTCCTCGTCTTCGTCCTGGTCTTCAACCCGGGCGCCGCGTTCTCGCTGGGCGAGAGTGTCACGTGGGTCTTCACGATCGCGCTGGCCGCGGTCGCGATCGCGATCGTCTGGTTGATGATCACGCGGGTGCGCTCCCGGCTCTGGGCCGTGGCCCTCGGGCTGCTGCTCGGCGGCGTTCTCGGCAATCTCACCGATCGTCTGCTGCGTGACCCGGGCTTCCCGGTCGGCCATGTCGTCGACTTCATCTCCACGCCGTGGATGATGCCTGCGATCTACAACGTCGCCGACATCTTCATCGTCTGCGACATGATCGGGATCGCCCTGCTCGTCCTGCTCGGACTGCACATGGACGGCACCCGTGAACGTCGGGAAGACCGCGCCGAGACATCCCCGGACGAAAGCGTTGCTGACGGGGCCGCGGGCGATGAGTCCACGGCCGGCGGTCCCGTTTCGATCGAGGGCGTGGGCACCGACCGCGATTCCCTATTCCCGATCGCGGACCCGGATGTCGGGGCCCCACGACGACCCGACGGCGCTGTCGCGGACGGCACCGACGACCCCTCGAGGGCCTAGCGGTGCCGGCGCGGAGTCTTCCCGTGCCCGACGGTCTGGAGGGCACCCGGGTCGACGCGGCCCTGGCCAAGATGCTCGGGTTCTCGCGCACCTTCGCGGCAGAGGTTGCCGAATCCGGTGGCGTCAGTGTGGATGGTCGCGTCGTCGGAAAATCGGACCGCCTGTCGGGCGGAGCCTGGCTCGAGGTCAACTGGGAAGAACGCGAGGAACCTCGTGTGGTCCCGATGGCGGTGCCCGACTTCGGCATCGTCTACGACGACGATGACATCGTCGTGATTGACAAGCCGGCGGGTGTCGCGGCCCATCCGAGCGTCGGATGGGAAGGGCCGACGGTCCTCGGGGCATTGGCCGCGAGCGGATATACCATCGCCACGACCGGCGCCGCGGAGCGGCAGGGCATCGTGCATCGGCTCGATGTCGGCACGAGTGGGCTCATGGTCGTCGCGAAGTCCGAAGCGGCTTACACGGCGCTGAAGCGCGCTTTCAAGGAGCGTGAGGTCGAGAAGATCTATCACGCCGTCGTGCAGGGGCATCCTGATCCCTTGTCCGGCACGATCGACGCGCCGATCGGTCGGCACGCCACGCACTCGTGGAAATTCGCCGTCACGCCGGATGGCAAGGATTCGGTCACGCACTACGAGACGCTCGAGGCATTCCGTGGTGCTTCACTGCTCGAGATTCATCTCGAGACCGGGCGCACGCACCAGATCCGCGTTCACATGGCCGCGCAGAGGCATCCGTGTGTCGGCGATCCGCTTTACGGTGCGGACCCGACGATGTCGGCCCGTTTGGGGTTGACCCGCCAGTGGCTGCACGCTCGACAGCTTTCGTTCCATCACCCGGCGACCGGCGACTGGGTCACCTTCGCCTCGGATTATCCGGCCGATCTCGCCCACGCGCTCGAGGTTCTGCAGGCCGGATGAGCCGGGGTCCTGCCGAATGTCGCAGACCCGGGGCAGAATGCGGTCATGGCGATCGACGTGCGGCCCGCGACGGTGTTCGAAGATGTGCAGATCATGGTGGGCCCCAAGCGCCCCGATGCGAATGTCTGCTGGTGTCTGAGCTACCGCATCCCGTCGAAAGAGAACCTCGCGCTTCGGGGCACGGCGCGCGGCGAGCGCGTTGCCGAGCTCGTGCGCGAGGGGCCGCCCGGTGTTCTGGCGTACGACGGGGAAGAGGTCGTCGGGTGGGCGGCGATCCATCCGCGGGCGGACACCTCGTTCGCGCGGAACCGCAAGATCCCCCGTATCGACGATCAGGATGTCTGGTCGCTTTGGTGCGTGCGGGTGCGCCCCGGCCACCGGGGTCAGGGCATCGCGCACGATCTCGTCGGCGGAGCCGTGGACTACGCCCGCTCGCAGGGAGCACCCGCCGTCGAGGCGTACCCGGTCGAGAATGACGGCGAGAAGGTCGACCTGACGATGGCCTACGTGGGCACACGGGCGCTGTTCGAACGCGCAGGATTCTCCAAGGTATCCGACACCGACTCGGTGTTGAACGGGTTTCCGAGGGTCCTGATGCGTCTCGATCTGGCGTAGCCGGGTCGGTTTCGGTACGACCCGCCGACGATGTCGGAGGCGCCCCTTAGTGTGGACGAGTGGCAGCCGACTCTTTCGTTCATCTCCATGTGCACAGCGAATACTCGATGCTCGACGGGGCCGCCCGCGTCGGCCCGCTCGTGCAAGAGGCGGCACGTCAGGGCATGCCCGCGATCGCGATAACCGACCACGGCAACACCTTCGGCGCATACGAGTTCTACAAGGCCGCGAAGGATGTCGGCATCAAGCCGATCATCGGCGTGGAGGCCTACGTCACGCCGGGAACGCACCGCAGCGACCGATCCCGTGTGAAGTGGGGCAGCCCCGACCAGAACGACGACGACGTCTCGGGTTCGGGTGCCTATACGCACATGACGCTGCTCTCGCAGAGCACCGAGGGCATGCACAACCTCTTCCGGCTCTCGTCGCTCGCGAGCATCGAGGGGTACTACTTCAAGCCGCGCATGGACCGCGACATCCTCCAGAAGTACGGCAAGGGACTCATCGCGACGACCGGCTGCCCCTCCGGAGAGGTGCAGACCCGTCTGCGGCTCGGGCAGTACGACGCGGCTCGGGCGGCGGCCGCCGAGTTCCAGGACCTGTTCGGCAAAGAGAACTACTTCGCCGAGATCATGGACCACGGGCTCAGCATCGAGCGCCGTGTGATGAGCGACCTGCTGCGCATCTCGAAAGACCTCGACATCCCGCTACTGGCGACGAACGACCTGCATTACACGCACCAGCACGATGCGACATCCCACGCCGCCCTGCTGTGCGTGCAGTCCGGGTCGACGTTGGACGATCCCAAGCGCTTCAAGTTCGACGGCGACGGGTACTACGTCAAGACGCCGGCCGAGATGCGCCAGATATTCCGTGACCATCCCGAGGCCTGCGATAACACCCTGCTCGTCGCCGAGCGCTGCGAGGTCGAGTTCAACACCAGCGCGAACTACATGCCGCGCTACCCGGTGCCCGACGGCGAGACCGAACAGTCCTGGTTCGTCAAAGAGGTGGAGCGGGGACTGCAGGCGCGCTACCCGTCGGGGATCCCCGACGAGGTGCGCCGACAGGCCGAGTACGAGACCGACGTCATCGTCCAGATGGGATTCCCGGGCTACTTCCTCGTCGTCGCCGACTTCATCAACTGGGCGAAGAACAACGGGATCCGCGTCGGCCCCGGTCGTGGTTCGGGTGCCGGATCGATGGCGGCGTACGCGATGCGCATCACCGACCTCGACCCGCTCCAGCACGGACTGATCTTCGAGCGGTTCCTCAACCCCGAGCGCGTCTCGATGCCCGACTTCGACGTCGACTTCGACGACCGCCGCCGCGGCGAGGTCATCCAGTACGTGACCGAGAAGTACGGCGACGAGCGTGTCGCTCAGATCGTCACGTACGGCACGATCAAGGCCAAGCAGGCGCTCAAGGATGCTTCGCGCGTGCTGGGCTTCCCGTTCGGCATGGGGGAGCGGCTGACGAAGGCCATGCCCCCCGCGGTGATGGGCAAGGACATGCCCCTCGAGGGCATGTTCGACAAGGCGCATCCACGGTTCAAAGAGGCATCCGAGTTCCGCACCCTGATCGAGACCGATCCCGAAGCGAAGACCGTCTTCGACACCGCGGTCGGGCTCGAGAACCTGAAGCGCCAGTGGGGTGTGCACGCGGCCGGCGTCATCATGTCGAGTGAGCCGCTCAGCGACATCATCCCGATCATGAAGCGGGAGCAGGACGGCCAGATCGTCACGCAGTTCGACTACCCCGCGTGTGAGTCGCTCGGCCTGATCAAGATGGACTTCCTGGGGCTCCGCAACCTCACGATCATCGACGACGCGCTCGACAATATCGAGGCGAACCGTGGCGAGAAGCTCGTGCTCGAAGACCTGACCCTCGACGACGTGGCGTCCTATGAGCTGCTGGCGCGCGGCGACACGCTCGGCGTCTTCCAGCTCGACGGTGGGCCGATGCGGTCCCTCCTGCGTTTGATGAAGCCCGACAACTTCGAAGACATCTCGGCCGTCCTCGCGCTGTACCGTCCCGGCCCCATGGGGGTCGACTCCCACACGAACTACGCGCTTCGCAAGAACGGCCTGCAGCCGATCACGCCGATCCACCCCGAACTCGAAGAACCCCTGAGCGAGATCCTCGGTACGACCTACGGGTTGATCGTCTATCAAGAGCAGGTGATGTCGGCCGCGCAGAAGCTCGCCGGCTTCTCGCTCGGTCAGGCGGACATCCTCCGTCGCGCCATGGGCAAGAAGAAGAAATCCGAGCTCGACAAGCAGCAGGCAGACTTCTTCGAGGGCATGACGGCGAACGGATACTCGCCGGCCGCCCAGAACGCGCTCTGGAAGGTTCTCGAGTCGTTCGCCGACTACGCCTTCAACAAGGCGCACACCGCCGCATATGGGCTCATCTCCTACTGGACCGCCTACCTGAAGGCGCACTACCCCGCCGAGTACATGGCCGCCCTGCTGACGAGTGTCGGGGATTCCAAGGACAAACTCGCGGTGTATCTCAACGAGTGCCGACGAATGGGAATGAAGGTCCTCCCGCCCGACGTCAGCCAGTCGATCCGGTATTTCGCGGCCGTGGGCGATGACATCCGATTCGGTCTCGGCGCCATCCGCAACGTCGGGGCGAACGTCGTGGATGCGATCGTCGCGTGCCGCGGCGAGGAGCCGTTCACGTCGTTCCATGACTTCCTGCAGCGCGTTCCCCTCCAGGTCGCGAACAAGCGCACGATCGAATCGCTCATCAAAGCCGGCGCTTTCGACTCGACGGGTGCGACACGGCGCGCGCTGCTCGAGATCCATGAGAACGCGATCGAGCAGACCGTCGACGTCAAACGCAACGAGGCGAACGGTCAGTACGGCTTCGACTTCGACAGCCTGTTCGATGAGCCCCAGCATGGCTCGAAGACCGTGCCGCATCGGCCCGAGTGGACGAAGAAGGACAAGCTGGCTTTCGAGCGCGAAATGCTCGGGCTGTACGTGTCGGATCACCCGCTCGCGGGGCTCGAGATGCCGCTCGCCAAACACGCCTCCACGACCATCCATGATCTGCTCTCCGCCGAGGATCTCGGCGACGGTGACCAGGTCACCGTCGCAGGACTCCTGACGAGCGTGCAGCACCGCGTCGCCAAATCGAGCGGAAATCCTTATGGCATGGTGACCGTCGAGGACTTCAACGGCGAAGTGAACGTGATGTTCATGGGCAAGACGTACATCGAGTACCAGCCGCTGCTGCAGGCCGATGCGATCCTGGTCGTGCGCGGCAGGGTGTCTCGTCGCGATGACGGGCTGAACCTGCACGCCGTCTCGGCGATGGTGCCCGATCTGGGCGCCGTGGACGCCGGGGGAGCGCTCGAGCTCATCGTGCCCGAGCATCGCGCGACACACGCGGTCATCACCGATCTCGCCGTGGTGCTCGAGCGACACCGCGGCCAGACCGAGGTGCGCATGAAGCTGACCAAGGGTGACGTCGCGAAGGTTTTCGACGTGCCGCTTCCGGTCAAGGTGACCGCGGATCTCTACGGAGAATTGAAGTCTCTGCTCGGACCCGGATGCCTGGGCTGAGCGTATGTGCGCGAGGTAAGGTAGCCGGGGCGCCGACGGCGTCGCACGAGAGGGGATGGTTATGGCCGACGAGAACCTGACAGACGACGAGAGGGATCTCGGAGCTTCGCCGGTCTCGGCGACGGAGCCGGACCCGACGCCGACGGATGACGCCGACTTCGACGCGGCGACCGAGAGCGAGCCCGAAGAGGCACCTCAATACGGCGTCGGCCCGTTCACGATCCGCGAGGTTGCGATCCTCGGGCTCTGGGCTGTGGCATTCATCGTCTCGTTCTTCTCCGTTGTTCGTGCACCGTTCAGCTCCGTCTGGATGAGCGGTATCGATTGGGTGCTTACTATCGGCGCGCCGACGGTGGCTGTGTTCCTCATCACGCTGCGCCGCTTCTCGCCTGACGGGATTCGACGCGTGGGGTCGCTCGGCGTCGACCAGTTCGCATCCGTCGCCTTCTCGGTCTCGAGCGTCATCTGGCTCTCGTACATCTGGAACACGATCGCCACGGTGGTCGATGACGGCCCGTGGTACACGACGTGGGTCGTATGGGTCGAGCTGATCGTCTTCCTGGCCCTCGTTCTGCTCACCGTCTTCGCGCCGTTCATCGCGCCGTTCGACGAGGACTTCCGGGGACGCCCCGAAGCACCCGCGCATCGCAACGCCCGCGCCGTGCGTGCCGTCGTGGCC